>DASWDU010000005.1 GCA_036395115.1 Thermoplasmata archaeon
TGCCGATGTCGGCGACGATCGCCGAGCCGGTCACCGAGAGGATCGTCGCGCCTAAGAGCAGGACGCGGATGCCGAACGAGTGGGTGTTCGTGACCTGCATCGTGCCGACGATCGTGCCGCTCGGGCCGGAGAGGTGGACGACCTGGGAGACGCGCGCGACGATCGTCAGGCCGGCGTCCTGGTAGAGCAGGAAGTCCGTGCGGAGGATGTCCGGCTTCGCGACGACGGTCGCGAGGAGGAGGACGGAGAGGATGGGCAGGGGCGCGTAGTAGCGCTTGCGGCCCCAGGGCGCCGGACGGAAAGGGCTGCGTCGGATCTCACGCATCTCAACAACCTCGGAGGTGGGACGCGTGCATCCGACGGTCCCACCCGCGGGTGCACGCCGGTCCGAGGACTTAATGCTTCCCAGGGGTCGAAATTTTGGTCTAGGCGGCGTAGAGCTGGATGGTCTTGGCATCTGGGTCGGGCGCTGGCTCTGGATGAGACGCATGTCCGAACAGCACGACGGAGTGGTCTCTGTGGGCCGCGATCGACTTGGAGGCGAAGGAGGTCCTCGCCGTCCACCCACGACGACGCGGTCGCGCTTCGACGCGATGGTATTCTTCGCGAAGGTCTCCGCTGGTGTCGGAACCGGCGGCTCAGTCTCGATGGAGACGTGGTCCACTTCTACAATTGGGAGGCGTTAGGTTGACAGTCTCCGAACCTTCCGGCGCAACCCTATTATACCCTGACGGAAACTGCGCCACCGCCACCATGGAGAGATTTCGTGGAAGTCATTGACGACGCCGAGGCGGCCGGCCGGAGCCTCGAGGCCGAAGGCACGCGAACCGACTTCATTGTCGCGATTCCCGCGTTCAACGAGGGTCCGACGATTGGCTCGGTGGTCCTGAAGGCGAAGCAATACGCCGACGAAGTGGTGGTCGTCGACGACGGGTCCTCGGACGATACCGCGGAGGTGGCGGCCCTCGCGGGGGCGCACGTGATCCGCCATGCGAGGAATTTGGGCAAGGGCATGGCCGTCCGCAGCGCGTGGCTCTACGCGCGGGAGGAGGACGCGGACGCGCTCGTCCTGTTGGACGGAGACCACCAGCACGAACCGAAGGACATCCCTCGACTCGTGGACCCGATCCGAGCGGGACGCGCGGACGTCGTGCTCGGCGTGCGATGGGGGAAGACCTCCGGGATGCCGATGTACCGTCGATTTGGAAAGCGGGCCCTCGACTACGCGACGGCGGCCGCCGGGAAGAATGGCATGCTCACAGACTCCCAGTCCGGGTTCCGCGTCTTCTCCCGGCACGCCCTTGCATCGCTCGAACCGGCCGAAAACGGCCTCGCCATCGAGTCCCAAATGCTTCTGGAAGCTCAGGAGAAGAATCTTCGCATCGAGGAGGTTAGCATCGATGCCCGATACGACGTCGGAGGGTCGACAATTTCTCCGGGAAGGCATGGCACGAGCGTCCTCGGGCGGATCATCACGCTGGTATCGGAGAAGAGGCCGCTTTTTTTCTTCGGCGTATTCGGCGCCATCCTCCTGTTGATTGCCGCAGCGCTCGGAGTCATCCTGCTCCAAATCTACTACACGAGCCGCGATTTCGCCATCGGCTACGCGTTCATCGTGGTGCTCTTCGGAACTGTAGGAATCGTCTCAATCTTCATCGGAATCACCCTTAACGCGCTGCGGCGGATATCCCCGAAATGATTATTCCACTTTGAGGCAGGGACTTCTTGGCCAAAGAGAATGGGAAACGGGCGTTGGTCGCTGGCGCGGGCGGCTTCATTGGACACCATCTTGTGAAACATCTGAAGACCAAGGGAATCTGGGTTCGCGGCGTGGATGTCAAGAAACCTGAATTTGAGCCGAGCCCGGCTGATGAATTCTTGGCTGCCGACCTAAGGGAGTACGCCAACTGTCGTCAAGCGGTCCAAGGGGTCGAAGACGTGTACCAGCTCGCCGCAGACATGGGAGGCATCGGCTACATAACCTCGAACTTTGCCTCCCTGACGCGGAACAATGTCCTCATCAATTCCAACTTGCTGGAGGCGGCCCGCGAAGTGGGAGTCGCTCGGTATCTGTACGCGTCTTCTGCGTGCATCTACCCCGGCCATCTTCAGAAGAGCGAAGATGTGGCCCCTCTCAAGGAGAAGGACGCGATCCCCGCCGATCCCGAGCCCGGGTACGGATGGGAGAAACTCTTCACCGAACAGCTTGTGCAGTACTACCGTGATGACTACGAACTCGACACGCGAATCGTTCGCCTCCATAACGTCTACGGACCCCAGGCCACTTATGAGGGGGGGCGAGAGAAGGCGCCCGCCGCAATCTGCCGCAAGGTTGCGGAGGCCGAGGCAGAGTCGGCGATCGAGGTTTGGGGGGACGGTGAGCAGACCCGCAGCTTCTGCTATGTCGACGATTGCGTCGAAGGTCTCTCACGGCTCATGGACTCCGGCTTCCCGGAACCCCTCAACCTCGGAACCGATGAACTTGTCAGCGTGAACCAGCTCGTGGATATGGTTTGCGAGATCGCTAGAAAGCCCCTGAAGCGGGAATACGACCTGACCAAACCGCAGGGTGTTCGCGGCAGGAACAGCGACAACAGCCTCTTGCGGAAGGTGCTGAGGTGGGAGCCGAAAATCAGTCTGAGAGGAGGCCTGGGTGTCACGTACCCTTGGATCTGGGACCGACTTAACGAAAGAGGACGAGCCAAGCCACCTGCACCGGTTGGGGTTCGCCGAGAACCCAGCGTGCGGGTACGAGCATGAAGATACTCGCATTAGCCTCAACACTGGACTTGAAATACGGGTTGGGGTGCACCCCGTCGTGGTGGCAGCTGCTGAAGGGATTCCAAGAAACCGGCAACGAGGTCATCGCGATCCCGTACCTCGGAGACCCCGTGCAGAGCCTATGGTGGCGCACCTACGAGAATCCGTGCTCTTGGCAGAGCAAACTCTTCAATGCTCTCTCCAGGGTTCGGTCCGATCATCTCAACGGCAAAGTTGGGCCCTCTGCCGCCGTCTCTAAGTTCCTCGTGAAGAACCACATACGCCCTCGCTGGAAAAGACACCTGGACTACGTTCTCTCGAAGGAGAAGGATGTGGACTTCGTCTTCATGATGAACATCCCGGTCAATCACTTCACCGGCCTGCCGAGCCACATGAGGGACGAGTACGGCGTGAAGGTCGCGTACTATGAGGGCGACATGCCCACCATCTTGCCCCAGCACGCGCTGGCCCGGGAGTTCAAGTTCAGCTACTACGTGGATGCCGACCTGTCGGAATACGACGTCTTTTTCTCCAATTCCAAAGGCGCGATTCCTGCCATCAAGAACATGGGAGGGAGAGATGTTCGTCCGCTGTATTGGGCGGCCGACCCCGACCTTTGCAAACCGCTTGAGGCAGCGAAAGAGTACGACGTCTCCTTCTATGGCCACGGGTCCCAGTTGCGCGAGGAATGGCTGGCGAAGCTCATTGCGGAACCGAGCCAACGAAATCCGGAGATTCACTTCGTCGTTGGCGGCAGAGACCTCCGCGTTCCCCTCGGGAAAGCAGAGTTTGTTGGGCCTGTCCCCTATTCCGAATTCGGTCGTTTTGTGAGCCGTTCGAGAATTAGTCTGAATATCACAAGAAGCAGTCATGCGACGGTCTACGCATCTGCGACTTCGCGGCCCTTCGAGCTTGCGGCGTTTGGGGCCTGCATGGTCTCCCAGCCGTACGAAGGCATCCAAGAGTGGTTCGAGGTCGGAAAGGAGCTGCTCGTTGTCGGAAGCGCGAACGAGGCTTCGGAAGTCTATGGCACACTCCTCGCGGACCGTGAGGCGGCGAACGAATTGGGCCGTCGAGCGCGGCGGCGAATCTTGACGGAGCATACATTCCACCATCGGGCCAAAGAGGTGGTTGCTGCGTTACGATCGGCGCCATGAAAGGGGTGTCACAAAGTGGGCCCTCGCAAGTGTGTCTCAGAGAGAGGGAAGAACCAGAGGCGTTGGAGTTCCCATCCATGCGCGTCAGAGCGGCAGAGATCGTCCCTTGGAACGTTCTCTTTCCAGACTGTATCCAATGAGACCCCACAAATACGTGAAGCCTACTCCGCGAGTCGCCAACGGACTCCGTGCCGAAGTCCTACGAAAGTAATGCGCCTGCGGCATAGAAGGAGTACTCACACGATGTACGGTTCATTGCCACGTTTAGAAAGACGCGAATAGTATGTCCCATTCCCTCGCCAAGAGGAGACTTCCAGCTAGCCTCCCGCCTGCAAAGAGCCGGGTTACGGGGTTCGAGTACATCCCAATGAGCTTTGTGGATGATCTCAAGCAAGCGTTTGAAAGGCTCAACTGGAGAAAGTTCATCAAGCGTGATTCTCGTGTGTTTGTGAAACCGAACTTCACGCTGCCATTCTACAAGCCGGGCGTCACAACTACAGAGTCTGTGGTCGAGGCCACGCTTGAGATTCTGAAGGATCGAGCCTCAGAAGTATTTCTTGGAGAGTCCGATGGAGGAGCCAATTCCTTCACGGCTGACTACTCGCTTCATGGCCACGGGATGCCGGAGATTTGCCGTCGTACCGGTGCGACTTTGCTGAACCTTTCAAGTGCGCAACGAAGGAGAGTTAAGGAAACCATCAACAGGATCCCGGTTGAGGTCACTCTACCAAAGCAGCTACTTGAAATTGATGAATCAGTTTCGATACCTGTCATGAAAGTCCATGCCGTAACGGGCGTGTCCCTATCCTTGAAGAACATGTGGGGATGCCACCCCGATGGGATGCGGCTTGTCGATCACACGCATCTTTCGGAGCGACTCGCGCTAATCGCAAAGGTTGTTAACTTGAGATTCGCAGTAGTAGACGCCATCTACGGGCTCACCAGACGCGGTCCAATGCATGGCGACCCAATAAAAGTTGGAGCAGTCCTGGTCGGCGACAACCCGGTCGCTATCGATGCGACAGCAACACGGATGATGGGGTTTCGTGCCGAGGAAATCGATCACATAATTGGGGCAAATAGGGCGGGCCTTGGTCCTCACCGAGAAGGGGAAATTGATGTAGTCGGGGACTTGTCACCGTTCCAACAACACTTCAAGCTCAAGTCCACAATTGTTGACCGACTGGGAAGCCTCACATTTCGCAGTGAGTATCTTACGAGACTGGTTTTCGATTCGGCGCTCTCTAGGCCGATATATGCGGCGGTAGGTCGCAAGTTTCGAAAGAAAATCCTAAAACCCGGAGACGAACTTTGAATGCCGAGATCCCTCCGATTGCTCCAAGTTACCCCATACGCGGCGGCAGGTCCGAGGTTTGGAGGGATACCACTCTCGGTAAGGGTTACGTCTGACGCACTAGAGGAGAGAGGTCATCATGTTACGGTCTGGACGAGCGATTTGGGAGCGAATCCCGGAATCGACTCAGAGTCGACGAACACCGGGGTATGTATTCGTTACTTCCCTGCCAAGTGGAAATCGGTCGGGGAAAAGATCAATTCACCTATCGTTCCAGAGATCATGCTGGCAGGAAGAACTGGCTTGGCTGAGTTCGATCTCATTCACATGCATGGATATTGGAATCTCTTTGCGCCCAGCCTTGCACGAGTCGCCTCGATCGCGAAAGTTCCTTTTGTGGTCCAGCCACGAGGCTCACTATCGGAATACGCACTGCGTGGCTTCGCGAAACGAGTATTCGACTTCTTGTTTCGACGGACGATCGTGAGTCGTACGACACTGGCAATTGCTCTGACTCCAGCCGAGAAACGGGAGATGATCGCAAGGGGTTTCGAAGAGTCGCAGACTGAGGTTATCCCAAACTTCGTCACCGGTCCTTCATTTGATTTACCCACTCGAAAGGCAGCCAGAAGGCATATTGGGCTGCCGCCGAATCGCCCAGTAATCCTGTTTCTTGGACGACTCCATGCTGCGAAAGGAATAGAACGTCTCATTTCGGCCTTCGCTGATGTTAGGCGGATCCTGCCAGAATCGATTCTTGTTGTCGCCGGTCCAGATGAAGGTCGGTTGGCAGATCTTCTCGGCCACTCCAGGTCACTGAATTTGCCAGATGTTCTTTTTCCGGGGCCTCTGCACTCCGACTTGAAATGGCTTGCTCTTCGTGCTGCTGATGTCTTTTGCCTGCCCTCGCGCTCGGAAGGATTTCCGCGCGTGCTGCTGGAGGCGATGGTTGTTGGAACGCCTGTGGTGCTTTCGAATCAAGTGCACATACAGTATCTGGCGGAAGAAGGCGCTGCTCTATTCGTCAACCCGACACCAAAAGACCTCAGTGAGTCTCTTGTGACTGTATTGAGGGATAGTGGTTTGAGATCCGAACTTGTGCGACACTCTCAAGAGTGCCTGGAGAAGCACTTTAGCAAGACTATCGTCACGAGCCATCTCGAAGAGGCTTATCTAAGAGCGATTGATATTCGTCGAGGGGAGTCAGCCAGCCACTCTAGGAATCATTCCGGGAGAGTTGATGATGCCGCCTACTCCTGAACCTCAAAGATCTGTGGAAAATCAGTTGGCTTTGGCTTTCGACCAAGACGGCCGAGTGCCCCAGGGTGCGCAGACGCAGGTGATTGACGGCCGCCTTAGGCAGGTCCAAGCAGCCCTCCGGGTTTCATCCGAAGAGACCAAACCAGATAACTTCGCCATCCATACAATCAGGATGCACCAGGCCAACCCATCCAAGCTCCTTCCTGAACCGTAGGTTCGGACATGTGCGGGATCGCCGGTTACGTCGGACCCGATTCCCGCGCAGCACTGAAGAAGACGATTGCGATGCTGTCGCACCGCGGACCTGATGACTTAGGAATCTATTTGTCCGATGGCATTGGACTCGCAAACGCCAGGTTGAGTATCATTGACATAGAAGGAGGGCACCAGCCGCTTGCGGGAGAGGATGACCTTGTCTGGGTCACTTTCAACGGGGAACTTTTCAACTTTCCCGCGGAAAGATCAAACCTAGAACGAAAGGGACACAGATTCCGAACCAATTCAGACACAGAGATTCTTGTTCACCTGTACGAGGAACATGGACCGCTCTTCGCCGAGCGACTGAACGGCATGTTCGCGTTCGCCATTTGGGATGAACGCCTGCGAACTCTCTACCTAGCGAGAGATTACGCCGGCATGAAACCTCTGTACTACACCTCAGCCAACAACAATACCTTTTGGTTCGCATCAGAAATCAAAGCTCTCCTCCCAACTCAGAGCCACCCCTCACCGAATGTCGAAGCACTTTCAGACTTCCTCCGACTTGGCTACATTCCGGATCGTAGAACAATGTTTCGAGGTATATTCAAGCTGGGGGCGGGGCAAATCTTGAAGGTGTCATCCGAAGGTCAGCAACTGACATCTTACCACAAGTTCCACCCGGATCTGGGGGTGATGCTTGACGATCGGGCTTACGAGGCAAAGCTCCGTTTCGAACTCAATCGGGCTGCCGATGACTGGCTGATGTCAGACGTTCCGGTGGGATGCTTCCTTTCGGGTGGACTCGACTCGAGCCTCGTGGCCGCTTTGGTCGCGAAACGCGTTAGGGGGGAGATACGGTCTTACACAGCTTGGTTTGGCCCGGATTTTTCCAGCGAGTTGCGGGCGGCAAGAGCTGTCGCGGAAAAGCTGTCCCTTCTCTCAGAGGAGGTGCTGGTTGGTCCAAGCCAGGTAGTCAAGGATCTCCGATCAATTGCGTGGTCGCATGACGAGCCAGTGTCCGATCCCGCCGTAATACCCACTTTTTTCGTTTCAAAGGAAGCCGCGCGGAACGTCAAGGTCGTCTTCGCCGGAGAAGGTGCAGACGAGTTGTTCGGGGGATATCCTCATCACCGATTCTTTGGGTACTGGATGGCGTTCAAGAGCGGGAGATTTCACCACCAAGCTGCCAGGATGCCGCAACCCACGAGTCACCTGGTGTCATTGGCCAGCAAGGTGGTAATCCCAGGTTACTCCTTCGCCGAGCGGTACCTAACTTTCCAGACGATCTTCGAACCGGAACTTGTCCGCAGGCTCGCTCCCAGCCTTCCTCCAGGAATTTCTGCTTCTCTTTTCGCTGGGATACTTCACGGGAACGGATTGCCTAGCCTGAACTTGATGCTCCTTTGCGATACGATGACGCGTCTAGCGGAAAGTTACATGATGAAAGCCGATAAAGCAACCATGGCCCACTCAGTTGAGGAACGATCGCCCTATCTGGACAAGCCTTTAATGGACTTCGCCTTCTCAGTTCCTGCCCGTCTCAAGATTACACCTCCTAGGGGGAAGCTTCTTCTGCGAAAGGTTGCGAAAGACCTGCTCCCTCGCTCGATCGTTCGACGACGGAAGGTTGGGTACGGCGTACCGGTTCGAGGATGGGTTCGGAGCGAGGTGGGCGAGTGTTTGGAGGCGCATATCTTTGAGAGCCAGTTGGTGAAGAGCTTGATGGACCAGACGGTAGTTTCTCGAATAGTGCGGAGTCGTCAGATTAGGCCTTACCAATTTTGGCTCTTAGGCAGCTTGGCACTCTGGGACTCGGTTTTCTTCCGAGAGAGTCTTCCAAACTTCGCATAACAATTCATCCTTGATGGTGAGGAGGGCAAAGATGAATCGTCTGATCGGAGTCCCGGTTGCGATCCTCTACGAGGTCTTCTGGACCAGATTTGTCCCTGTGAAATGCTTGTGAAGTGATTCAAATGGCTACGCTGGCGTTTGTAACTGACTGCCCTCCGGATTCCCAAAGCGCGGTACACCGAGTGAGCTACGTTGTTGAGGAACTCGCCAAACAGGGCCATCTGACTAAATCATTCTTCGGAAAACGGGGTGGCATCGCCGGTCATGTTTACTCTCGAATGACGCTCGGCGCCGCCGTGAAGTGCCTGAGTGCTATCCCCCAAGCGGACGTCCTAGTCGTACACAGGGCCGGAGATCCGATTACGGCACTTCTCATCAAAGTTCAAAAAAGGCTGGGTGGGATGTTGGTTTTTGATATCGACGACGCTGTCTACCTCCGATGGAACATCCTTACAATGTCCATCCCGCAAATTGTGAAGGCGAGCGACTTCGTAGTAGTCGGAAGTCACGAGATTGCGAACTACTGCCGACAGTGGAACAAGAACGTACATATCATTCCAAGCGGCGTTGATACTAATCTCTTTCATCCAAGTTCTCGGGTGAGGAGTAAGCACAAGCCGGTCGTTGGATGGCTCGGAGATGGACGCGTCCATGGAAGGAACCTTGAGGTCCTCGTAGAGCCGCTTTTGGCTCTAGCGGACCGCTGCGATTTCAAGTTCAAGATGGTGAGCGCGCTCGGATCCTCGTATATTCGTGGAGCATTCTCCAAACTTGCCGCCCGCATCGAGATCGACTTCGGCCTTCGACGATGGGTAGACATTTCACTCATACCTGAAATGGTCAGCGATTTCGACGTTAGCGTTATGCCATTGATCGATGATGACTTCAACCGCGCCAAAGGTGGTCAGAAGCTGCTCGAATCCATGTCGATGGAAATACCAGTGGTTGCGAGCGCTGTCGGCGAAAACAAGTATATCGTAAGTCACGGCTCTGACGGGCTTCTTGTCTCTTCAGCCGATGAGTGGGAGGCAGCGCTCGCGTCGCTTCTGAACGACCCAGAACGACGTCACACCTTTGGAAAAGCAGGCCGTCGAAAGATTCTCGAGCGCTATTCCAAGGACGTTTGTGCTTCTCACTTCGCGAGAATCTTGGAAGCCACGAGAACAAGGACGACAACATAGGATGGACGGAATTGAAGCGACTTAACGTCGTGCTCGCCTTCATACTACTGGGCATTCTCGGCTGGCTGATACGCGTATCCTCCTGGAGCGGTCTCTCTCCCGTTCGCGGAAGATACACTCCTGGAGTTGACTTCGCTGCCTTCTACACGATAACTCACGGCAGAATCCAGCCGCTCATCCCGTCAACGACTTACACGGGCAACCTCGCCAACGGAATGATCTACCTCGGCGAATACGCAAGAGCGCTACTTAACGCTCCCTTACTGCTCGTGACCGGCCTCGGGTCGTTAGACCAGGGATTGCTGTTCTATGCTGTCACCCCTTGGCCTGCGATACTTGTCCTCCCTCTTACTATCATCCTGGGCGTCCATGCCACCATGCTCGCTAGCCGGGCACCAGCGCAGGCTACTGCCAACGGGAAGGTTTACCTACTCGCGTATGGACTCGCGGTTCTTGGCTTTCCGTCGTTGATACTTCTTACGACCTCATCGGCGACAATGGATTACTTCGGCTGGATCTTCGCTGGGCTGCTATTCTACGTGCTGGTGCGACAACGAACGATTCTTAGCGCACGCTCAAAGTTCGCTGCGATGGGCATCTTGTTTCTTTTCAATCTTCAAGGCTATCACCATACCACGTCTCTCTTTGTCGCGCTGATGCTTGGGGGAGTGGTCGTTGTCCAGTACTATGTCCGGCCGCGAGTTAGAGTCCTAAGTCCCTCGCTTGTCGTCCTGTACGGGGTCGTGCTGGTCTCCTACATTCTCTACCTGACTCTCGCATTCAATGGATACTTCCTAGCCGTCACAGATTCGTTAGGAAACCTTCTGGATGGAATCCTCGGAATTGGCCGGTACGACCCTCTCGCAAGCATCAATGCCAGCAACCAATTTTCCCCGACAAGAATCGTTCTGAGAATCGTAGACGTAACTCTGATCATTGTGGTATTGTCGACCGTTTCCGTCCGAATCGCAAGGAGAAGAGTCGCAGACCCGACAGGATTGACAGTGGCAGGATTCACAGTGGGCATGGCGGCTGCCGCCATCTTCGCAGTCGGATGGGGTGGATTTGGAGAATCCTTCCTTCGAATCTCAGCAATCGCCGCGGTCGTATCGATACTCGGACTTGGCTGGCTGCTCGTCAACTCGGCTGAACGCCAGCGAAAAGCTCTTACCGTACTCGCTGTCTCGGTAATTATTGTTTCTCCGCTTGTCTTCCTGAGCGGCACACCGGCTCTTCGGCTAAACGAACACCAGTCCGAATGGTCAGCTATCGGATGGCTAGGTACGCGCGCGCCGAAGAACCTCACGGTTTTCTCTGACAGCAGACTTGCAAGTCCACTGATTTACTACGGAATTCGTACACCCATAGGTTTTGAGGACGAGGGGGTCTCCCTCGCGAATTCATCCGTCTTACTCGGCATCTACTACGACTTCTTCAGATCGGAAGGCCCCGACAACTCGACGCAAGCAATCTGTTCGATCAACAGATTGTACAGCAGCAACGTTGATTTCGTCCTCTACTCCAGGTACTTCGCCGACCCAAGAACCGGCGTAGTCGGCTATCTAGACACGTATGCGCCGGCGAACGATGACGCTCTTGCGCATCTTGAGAACTCAGCCACGTTCCAACTCGTTTACGACTCCGGTTCGACTTCGGCCTTCGCGTTATCCACCACCGCAAACATTTGCTAATAGCTCGCGTAATGAATTCCCTTTCACCATAAACAGGTGACATCAATGCCGCTCGCGGACCCGACTTGATGAGATCCTGTGCCCATTGCTATATCCTAGGACGACCGATTGATCACCCTACCAAGGTTCACCCTGGAGCGTGCGGTTGACAGTCACCGGAGGCACTGTGCGTCCCGGGCCTGGTTCGGCCAGGGGAACAACTTACCTATAATAGGCACGGCTCGTTTCCGCTGCTTCGTTGAAGTGCCTAGTGACCGGGTGCGCCGGTTTCATCGGAGCGCGTACCGCCATCCGTTTCCTATCCGAGGGCTCCGACGTAATTGGAATAGATAACTTTGATCCATACTACTCCCGGGAGGCGAAGGAGGCTAACCTATCGCGCCTGGAGCAGTACTCCGAGTTCAAGTTCGTGGAGGGGGATTTGAACGAAATCGAATTAGATCCCATTCTGGGCTCGACACACACAGTCATCCACCTCGCTGCACAGCCCGGAGTACGTGCAAGTTGGGGCGATGGCTTTTCCCGTTACTTGAGGAACAACGTGTTGACGACGCACCGACTCCTCGATCGATGCTCATCTATCCCCTTACGGAGTTTTGTCTATGCGAGCTCCGCCTCAGTTTACGGTCAGCCGTCCAAGTTGCCCGTCGAGGAAGACGATCCCACAGATCCGATTTCTCCTTACGGCCTCACAAAGCTTTTTGCGGAACACTTGTGCGTGATGTATCAAGGACGGTTTCGAGCACCGATAGCGAGACTCCGTTATTTCACCGTCTACGGTCCGGGACAGCGTCCCGACATGCTGATACATCGAGCAATCGATTCGGCCCTCCGGGGGCTTACGCTAGAGATCTTTGGAGATGGGCGCCAGAAGCGCGACTTTACTTTTGTGGAAGATGTGGCTCAAGCGAACTGGCTGGCTGCGACCAAACTTTTAGGCCCCTTTGTTTCCAACATTGCAAGTGGCCGTCCCGTTAGTGTCAACAAGGTGTTGGACCTCATTGAGGAAGAAACAGGCGGGAAAATACAGGTGCGACACCTTCCCAGAGCAGAAGGGGATCCTCAAGAGACCGTCGCAGCTACCAAGCGCGCGAGTGCAACAATCGACTTTCGGGTGATGACACCTCTCAAGGACGGAATACACAAACAGGTTGAGTGGCAACGAGCGCTCGAGTTCAGCGGATGGCGTTGAGAAAAGGGTTACTTCTTGTCCGCGAATACGAGACAGACTGGATGGGCGCCCGTCATGGCCCATTCGGCGGCGTGGCTGACAGAATGAAGCACGAGAGTTTGGCTCTCCATGGTTCGGAAACCGCGAACCGGGCGATTCGTCGTGTGATTAGCTGGGCAGCCATCGCTCTTGGCCCGTACATGACCGCCCGGATTTCGCAGGAGCTTGCATCGCGCCGCGGCGTGGATGCCTGGGTACAATTCGCTTTCGATCCCAAAGTGGCAATCAGACCGGTGCTATTCCGGGTTCTCTTTTCCTTGCGTCCTCATCAGCGGCCGGCTGAGATACTCCAGCTACTTCGCCTGCTGGCCCCCGAACGGCCTCGGCGCGTACTAGAGGTCGGCAGTGCCGCTGGGGGAACCCTATTTCTTTTCGCTCGCGCCTCGGCACCGGATGCGCTTCTGATTGGGATGGATCTTGCGCCAAGACACGGTGGAGGGCTCTCAAACTGGAGGGCTGCATTTTTCGAAAAGACGTTTCCACTCCCCCCTCAAATTGTACGCGTCGTACGCGGGGATTCGCACGATCGCGCCACTGTTGCCCGAGTCCGGGAGACGCTGGCCAACGAGCCCCTGGATTTCCTCTTCATCGATGGGGACCACTCCTACAACGGGGTCCGCCTCGACTTTGAGCTGTATTCACCCCTCGTGCGCACTGGTGGACTGATTGCCCTCCACGACATTATGCCTGACTCCTTGCATCGCTGTGGACGCCGAACGATTGCCGACACTGGAGACGTACCACGATTCTGGTCGGAGCTAGTCGGACGCCACCGAACTGACCACGAAATCATCGAAATTGTCGAGAATCCTGACCAGGACGGGTTCGGTATCGGAGTCTTGCGGGCGTGACCAGGAGTACCTCTCAGCCGAGCCTAAGGTGGACGTCGAACCGGCCCCTTCGAGGCGATACCTGTCGGGAAGAAGCGCCGGGGGGGAAAAACTAAACAAGGGCGATACTTGTCCTTTCTCGAGAGGATTGCAGTGCGGCTGCACTTCCAAGCGAAGCCATGGGACCTGTACCTCTCCTTTGCCTATACGACCGTCATCTCGGTTGCCCTCCTCTCCATCGGCATCGGCAATTACGTCGCGATATTCACCGTCATCTTTTTTCCCGGCTACGTCCTACTCTCGGCTCTCTTTCCAACGAGGAATGAGATTGATTGGATTGAGAGAATTGCCTTGTCCTTCGGTTTGAGCATCGCCGTCACTCCCTTGCTGACCCTCGTCCTAAACTTCACGCCCTGGGGCATCAACCTTGTCTCGGTGGTCGGCGCGATTGACCTGTTCATGGTTCTCGCAGGAATCCCTGCCTATCGGCGGAGGATGCGCCTTCCAGCAAGCGATCGCCTCTCAATGACCTTTGATGTAACGTGGCCCTCCTGGGGGGACTACACAACTAGTGACAAAATTCTAACGGCGTGCCTTACGATGAGCATTGGCATTGCAGGCGCCACGCTCGCCTACGTACTCACGTCCCCGGAGCTCCGCGAACGCTTCACGGAGTTCTATCTCCTCGGCCCCGGTGGAAATGCCTCCGGCTACCCGACGGCCCTCAACATCTCCCAGCGTGGTTCCGTCATCCTCGGGATCGTAAACCACGAGGCCATGAGCGTGAGCTACACAGTCCGTATCGATCTCGTCGGTGTGAGGGTCTCCTTTAACGCCACGTCGGGCTCCAACGAGACCGTCGAGGTCAACCGCACGACCTGGTCCACGTTCAACGTCACCTTGGCCGACGGCCGGAACTGGACTCAACCCTACACGTTCCAAATCAACGACACGGGCCTGTGGAAGGTCCAGTTCCTCCTCTTCAAGGACGGCGATGTCTCGAGCGCGTATCGGAAGCTCCACCTGTACGTCACTGTGACGTGACGCCCTTCAGATCCCCATCGCCTCCCGGTCCTCCCTCGTCAGCGCGACCTTCCGCGCGTGGACGTCGGCTCGGAGATCCTCGAGCAGCGCCGCGACCCTCGCGGCGTCCTCCGTCCGCACGATCACCACGCCCCGGATCAGCCGCACGTGGGGCACCTCGTCCAGGAGGCCCTTCCTCCGGTACACGTACTTCCCGCCGTGGCTCGACGTCCGCTGCCCGTACAGGCGCTTCGCGAGCTCGCTCGCCCGGTCCCGGTCGTACCGCGCCAGCCGGAAAGCAATCAGGACCCACGACGCCACCGAAGGCGTTGGCGAAGGAACCCGGACGAACGGCGCCTCTCCTCTCCGCCAGCCGGACACGGCCCATCGGCCCTTCGCCCACGGGCTGCTCGGTTCAATCCCCCTTCGCCCGGAGGGTCGGGCCGAGTCCGCGCGATACCGCGACCCGGGCTTCCTGAAGCCAGGCGGAGAGCGGCGGCAGCGGCTCCCGGGTCAGGCGCAGGAGCCCGGCACGGAGGAAGGGCGCCAGGGTGGCCTCCAGATCCTCGGGGAACAGCTGGTCCAGAGATCGCACGCGGACTCCTTTGAACCGGCACTTCGACGGGAAGAGGCGGCGGACGACGCCCCAGTCGAGCCGCCGGGCCTTCGAAAGCCTCCAGACGTCGTAGTAGTCGCGGACGCGGCGACGCTCCGCCATCGCGCGCAGCTTCTCGGAGACCATGTTCTCGAGGGAGTAGACGCGCACCTTCGCGCGGGGGTAGTCGAACTCGGAGGCGGGCAAGCGCCTCGAACGCAGGGGCCCGACGGGATCCTCGCGCGAGGCTTCGATCTTGACCGTGCCCGCCCCGATGGGCCCGTCGAACCGGACGCGGGCCTGGAGGTCGTCCTCCCCGGCCACGTGCGGCGCGTCTCGCAGGGCGACGCGCAGCCCGGGGGCGGCCTCCCGCACGAGGGACGCCAGATCGGCCGCGAGGACGGCGGCGACGTCCCGGGGTGCCGCGGACTCGAGGAGGGTGAAGTCCAAGTCCTCCGACAGCCGCCATGCCCCGGGGAAGTAGACCTTCGAGAGGGCCGTCCCGCCCTTCAACGCGAGGCCGGGCCCGGCCCGGGAACGGCCGATCCCCACGAGGAGCCACCCGAGGACGTAGTCCTTCTCGATGACGTCCACGGGGAACCGCCGGGTGCGGGCGAGGGACCGGAGCTCTCCGGGACGCAGCGCGTCATCCCTCCATCAGCTCGCGCGGCACGTTGATGCGGAGCTTCCACCGTTCCGTGGTCGGCCCCCTCGCGGGCAGCGCGGGATCCAGCCTCGGGTAGCCCTCGCGGAGGGGCACCTTCCGCAGGCGCGCGGCCTCCGCGGTGTGGCCGGAGGCCTCAAGGAGGTACCCGAGCCGTTTGAGGACCGCGGAGTTCCGGATCCGGCGGGCGTAGCGCAGGACCGTGGGGGAGTCCAAGGAGGCCCACGCCTCCTGGAGGGCCGCCGCGACGAGGGGAATGCCCCCGGCGTGCTCCGGATGGTCGAGGCAGTCCACGACCGTCTTCTCCGGATCCGAGAAGGAGACCTCCTCGCCCTCGATCCGCGCGCTCGTGGTACCGAACATTTTCCAGGGGCGCAGGGTGACGAAGACGATGGGCACGTCGAGCACCGTGCGCCGGCTCCGAGGCACGGTCGTCGCGACGAAGACGGCGGGTGGGGTGGCCTCCGTCATGCCATGGTAGTTGAGCGCGCTCCAGAACCCGATGTAGGAGGGGGACACGAGATGGGAGGCCAGGACGAGGCCATGGACGGTGTACGCCCGCGCGCCCTCGGGCCCGGCGTCGAGGGGCGCAATCAAATACAGGTTGCGCTTGACCCAAACCACCCAGCCCTTCTTCTCCAGCCGGTGCAGGAACCGCCTCGGGTCCACGCCGTAGGCATGGAGGTCGGCAGGCGTGAAGAAGGTCTTCCCTCGGAACGCCAGGTCCGCGAGGACCCGACTCTCGAGGCCTGACAGGCCCTTTCTATACTTGTTTCCCGTAAGGTGCCTGGACATGGTACGTTACGGAAAACGGATATCAGCCAACGCTATTATAGATTGCTGTGGGCGCCGCGACGATGGAGCGTCCCCCACGACATGTACTGCCCGGGCACCCCTTCCCTCGGACGCCTCCGCGACGACCTCGGGACCATCCTCGTCGTCTCGTGCGACGCGTGCCGCTCGATCCGGATCGATTCGGCGGACGGCCGCGGCTCGACGTGGAAGATCACCTACATCGATCCGGCGATACTCTAGGGCGAGACGGGCCTGCCGCCGGCCGGAGGCGCCTCCGCCAACGTCACGATGAAGATCCACGGGGTGCTTCAGGGTCCGGGCGGTTCCACGTCGCTGGACGGCACGCCGTACCTGCTCATCGGCATCGTGGGCACCGGCGCTGGCGCGGCCCTCGGCGTCGCATGGGTTCCTTCGGCGCAGGCGTCACCGACCGCCCGCTTCGCCGCCAGGCCCCCCGCCCTCCGACTGAGTTCGCCCCCGCGGACCTGAGGGTCGGTGGGATTCCACGCTCCGACCTCTCTCCAGTGTGGAAAGGTCCATATACCATGTCAGCAGTCTATTCTCTAGGGAACGGACGAATGCTTAGCAAGACGAAGATTTCAAAGGGATTCCAGACCGTCATCCCGTCCGCGGTGCGCGACCGCTTCGACGTCGAGCCGGGAGACTACGCGGAGTGGGAGGAGGGCCCCCAAGGCCTCGTGGTCCGCTTCCGGAAACGCAAGCGGCTTCGCGACCTCGCGGCGATCGGCACGGCCCTGGCCGACGCGGTCGAGGTCAAGAAACGCGTCCAGCGCGGGTTGCGATGATCTTCGTAGACTCCTCCTACTTCATCGCGGTCGCAAACCGCGAAGACCGATGGCATGGAGACGCAAAACGCCTCACGCGTCGGCTCGAGCGCGAAGACCTTCTCACGTCGGAGCTCGTGTTGTCGGAGGCGGTGACGGGTGTGGGCTCTGTCCTTGGAGGGAAGGCGGGCAAGGAGGCCTACGACGTCATCGTTGACAACTGCGCCATCGAACTTGCCACCCCCGAACGGTGCGCCCGGGCGATCACCGTGTTCCGCCACTACGACGGGTCGCTCTCCTTCGCGGATGCGGTCTCGGTTGTCCTGATGCAGGAGCGGGGCGCGCAGACGATCGCCTCTTTCGATAGCGACTTCGACAAGGTTCGCGGCATCGAGCGTCTCGCATAGCGGATGGGGATTCGGGTCGCGGGATTGTATCGGGACCGACTCGCTTCGGCCCGCCGCTGGCTTCATCCATCCGGTGGAAATCTATACAGCATGTACACAGCGTATGCCTAGAGGCGCGGGATGGCTACGAAGACGATTGCCCTGGACCGCGAGGCCTACGAGCTTCTCCGGAAACGCAAACGGAAAGGAGAGAGCTTCAGCGATGCCGTCAAGCGAATCGCCCGCGAGCCCCGACGCTTGTCGGACTTGCAGGTGCCTAGCGAAAGCACCTCTCCGGGAGCGAGATCCGGGAAAACGAGGGTGTCGAAGTCGGTTGCGATGAGCCCTCCGTTTCGTCGGTTTCTCGATCGGCTCGCCCGGGACCTTCGACCCGAGCGGGTCGTCCTGTACGGGAGCCGGGCTCGAGGGACCCATCGTCCGACCAGTGACTACGATATGCTCATCGTTGCGAGGCGGTTTCAGGGCGTCCCTTGGGTAGAACGCGCGGCCCTCGCGATTCGCCTTTGGGACCTTCCCGTGGACCTCGAGCCAATCTGCCTCACCCCGGAGGAGTTCCGCCGGCGGTCCAAGGAGATCTCGATTGTTGGCGTGGCAGCGCGAGAGGGGATCGTAGTTTTCCCCTGACGGGTCCGAGTTCGAGTCAAGAAAGGGAATCCCATCTCCCGGCGAGGAGGGAGCCGGGAGGACGTCCGCTTCCTCGGCGCATTCGCCCCGTTCACCGACCCGGCCGAAATCTGTATGTATCATCTACACGGCTCATGCGGACAGGCGCGACATGGAAACGAAGAAGATCGCCCTGGACCGGGAGGCATACGAGCTTCTCCGGAGACGCAAACGGAAGGGAGAGAGCTTGAGCGATGCCGTCAAGCGAATCGCCCGCGAGCCCCGACCCCTGTCGGACTTTGCGGGAGCCTGGCGGAAACATCTCTCCGAGCGCGACATCCGGGAAATCGAGGAGGCGATCGCGCGGGGCCGCGCCGCGGATCGGGAACGGATGCGCAAGAGAATACGGCGGCTGGGATGACCGGCGCGCTGGGACACGGACTTCGCGCGGATCCCCGGCTCGCGATCGAAGGCTACTGACTGCGGCCGGGGACAGGGACACGCAACGAAAAGTAAGCGTCGCCAGGATCCCAATCTTCGACGCGTCGACCGCGTGGCGGCACACGTGACAGCCCCTCTTGCTCGAGGCAACATCGGTTTGCAGGGTTCCAGGCGACGAGGAACAAACAAAAATAGCAGCCGACAGCTGCAGGTAGGGGCGATGGAGGGGGCGAGTAACTCATCGAATCGCGCGGCGACGGCTCGCCTGTGGACGAGCGTGAGGATCGCGGCCCTCAGGCCGTGGCCCTGGTTCGTCGCGGCGGGGATCGCCGCGCTCGCCGTCTACGTCGCCAGCGTGCTCTCGACGGCTACATTCGGATGCATCGGATGCCCTGCCGAGGTCCCGCCGAATCCTTACAATAGCGCGTTCGTCGTCTTCCTGATCCCGGCCGCGACGTTCCCGTCCCTCGCCGTGCTGGTCTTCTGGCCGGTTCTCAAGCGCCTGACCGGCCGAGGCGCGGAGGACCTCTCCGTGGAGAGTCGACTCGTGACGCACCTGGGTTCCGTCCTCGTGTTCACGATCGCCGCGGCGATCACATGGCTTGCGTACTTCATCTATGCGGGCCTCCTCACCGGGTCATTTTTGGCCGCGGTCTACGTGCTACCCCTCGTGCTCCTCACGATCCCGCTTGGCCTCATGTTCCAATTCCTCCTGGAGATGGCGAGCAGCGTCCTCAAGGGACAACGGCCTGCAGGGGCGGTCATCGTTGCGTACGCGCTCCTCGTCTCGCCGCCGCTCCTCGCCCGCTCGGGGGTATTCTCGCTCTTAGGACCCGTCGGATTCCTGATATCCGGCCCTCCCTTCGCCTACTATCTTGCGACCGCGGCGTATGGCGGGAACTACGGCTACGTCGGCGGCGCCGGGCTGGCCCAAGCGATTTTCTTCGGATGGTTCGCAGTGATCTCGGCTTGGTGGGTGGCGTGGGCTCGACAGAAGCCGAAAGCCCGCTGAGGCCCGCCGGGTCAGCCCGCTCCCGCAGTCCGGCGTGCGGACCGACGCGCCTTCCGGAGGGATCGGGACCGCCCCGCGAGGACGGCGAAGAACACCCAGGATTCCTGTGAGGGTTTCCTCCCCGCGTCTATAAATAGTTATGACTCATTATAACGAATGATGAGCCTCACGACGATCCCGGTTTCCAAGGAAACCCGCGACCAGCTGAAGCGGCTCGCCTCCAAGGGAGAGACGTACGACGATCTGCTGCGCCGCCTCATCGAGGATGCGGGGGCCCGCCTCCTGTACGAGCGGGAGAAGCGCATCCTCGAGACCGAGGAGTTCGTCCCCCTTGACGAAGCGTAGGGTCCTCCTCTCCAAGACCGCCACGCGCCAGCTCGAGCGATTGCCCCGGGATGCCAATCGGCGAATCCGGGAACGGCTCAAGGCCCTCGAGGACGACCCGGTTCGTCCCCGGCCCGGCGCGGACATCCGCCCCCTCTGGGCCCACGACGATCCTCCGCTATACCGGCTTCGAGTCGGCGACTACCGCGTGTTGTACTTCGTCCTACCGGAAGACGTCCGTGTCACGGAAATCGTCCATCGCTCGCAGGGATACCGCGGACTGGACTGAGGCCCGAGGCCCTCGGACCGGTCGTGAAGAGGTCCGAATCCCGGGCCTTGAGCTCAAGCAACAGGCGGGTCTCATGGGGACCCAGACGAACTCTTTTTGTGACGGTCATGACGTCTGACGTAATACTGTTACAAGATCGATAGATCTTCTCCCAGGAGCTGTGAATGGGGCGCTCGGGTCCTCGAGTCAACGCCACCGCGTGCCGCAATCCCCTCGATGCGCGAGGGCACGTCATCTCCACACCCTCTCGTTGGGCCCGGGAGCACTCGATCGGCGCGGAGGACACCGTCGACGGGCGGCTCGTCTACAACGCCACATAGGGATTCAACGAGACCGTCGAGGTCGACCGCACGACCGGGTCCACGATCAGCGTCACCCGAGCCGACGGCCGGAACGGGACCCAGCCGTACACGTTCCGGATCAACGACACGGGCCTCTGGCCCCCGGAAGGGTTATATGTTCGGCAACCCATACATATGTCCAGTCTATTGGACATATGACCGGACCTCCAGACACCCCCTTCGCCACGTTGCTTGCGGGCATCCTGAGCACCCGCGCGAGGCTCCGGGTCGCGATGCTCCTCGTGCGCCTGCCCGAGAAGGAGTTCACGGGGAGAGAGACCGCGAGGCTCCTTGGGCTGAGCCCCTCCACGGCCCTCGAGTCGCTGAGGATCCTCGTCTCCAGTGGACTCGCCCGCCAGCGGGCGATCGGACGCGCCTACGTGTTCCAGGTGAATCGCGACTCCTACCTCTTCGCGATTCTGGACAACCTCCTCCGGTCCGAGGACCGCATCCGCGAGGAGATCCTCGAGATGGCTCGCTCCACACTGGGAGAAGGAGTCGTCTCCATCGTCCTCTTCGGGAGCTACGCCCGGGGGACGCCGGGGCCCTCCAGCGACCTGGACCTCCTCGTCGTCACAGAGGACCCGAAGAAGATCGGGGAGCGATTGGACAAGCTGGAGGCGCTGTTCCTTCGTCGCTACGGGCTGCACGTGGACGCCAAGGTCCTCACCCCCCGGGAACTGAGGGCACGGGCGTCCCTCCCGTACATCCGGATGGCGCGCTCGGAAGGCATCGTGGTGGGTGGCAAACCCCTGGAGCAGGTGATCGGCCGTGGCTCGTAAGACCCGTCCTGTCTCGAAGGCGAAGTATCTCAACTACCTCCGGAAGTCGGACGAGTTCCACCGATCGGCGAAGCAGGCCTTGGACCGAGGGGATTGGAACGCGGCCGTGTCCCATGCCATCCACTCTGCCCTCTGCGCTTCCGACGCCGTCACCGTCTTCTATTCAGGGACTCGGTCGGCCGCGGAAGCACACGCCGAGATGCTCCGGCTGCTCGCGGGGCTCAAGCTCGACCGCAGGGAGCTCGATCGGAACCTCGCACATCTGCGGGCGCTCCTGCAGTTGAAGACGACCTCGGAATACGAGGACCGCCTACTCGGCGAGCGGGATGCGGCCGCAAGCGTGCAACATGCGGACCGCTTTCGCGAGTGGGCGCTGGCGAAGCTCGCGGCGAGTGGCTAGGGATAGGCCAGCCGCGCGTGCTCCACCCCCCGGGCCCCGTTTGATCCGTCCTCCTGGCGTGGTGAACAGACGGTCCGCATCGACCTCGTCGACGTACGGATCGTCCACAACGCGACGTCGGGATTCAACGAGACCGTCGAGGTCAACCGCACGACTTGGTCCCACTCGTAACGTCGGCCTCGCCGAAGACTCGATCTGGACCCAGCCCTACACGCTCCGCATCGGCCTACCCTCGTTGGGAACCCCTCCGGGCTTTCCCCGACCGCAAGGCGGATACGAGCAGACGGACCGTTTCGTCCCGCGTCCTCTCGGAAACTCGGCCCACGACGGAGTGGATCAGGGCGCGATGGATCGTGAACAGCTTCAGCGGCCGAATCTCGCTCGGCTTCGGGAGGCGCCCCTCGACCATCCCGCGGTCCTCGAGCCGGACCGTGTCGGCGCCCCGGGAGAGCTTCGACGTGACCCCGCAGAGAACCACGTCCTCGCGATGCACGACCAGCACGAGGGCCGGGCGGCGCTTCACCGCGGACAGGTCCGTGAAGGGGAACGAGACCGTGACCAACGACCCCGCGAGGAGCCGCATGGGCCTTCCGCCTCACGCGTCGTTCCAGACATCGTCCTCGGGGTTGTCCCACAGATCCTTCAGGGCCCGTTCCGAGGCACGGAGGAGCGGAACGAACTCGTCCTTCAGGATCCCCTCGACGTCCTTCTTCTTGCGCAGGATGAGCGCCTCTCCGGCCTCGAGGAGCACGAGATCCGCGTCCCGGCCCAAGCGGTGACGCTCGCGGACCTCCTTCGGGATCACGACCTGGCCTTTGCTGGACATCTTCACGACGTGCACGAGCGAGTAAGTCCAGTCTTACCTCATAAACCTTGCGGGGGGTGCGAAGGCATGTTCTCGTCGACACGCGGCACCCGGCAGGCATCCGCTGGCGTCGAGGTCCTAGCAGCCATCTTCCTCAAAGCCCTCGGAAGATATATTAATCTCTCGACGCATATGCTAACTAATGTTCGCACATCCTCGCACGGGGACGGAGGCGCTGCTCGGTTCGACCCTGAAGATCCGGACCCTTCGCGTCCTCTCCCGCTACCCGACCCGGGAGTTCACCACGCGGGAGCTCGCCGGGGAGGCCGGTGCGAGCGACGTGGGCGTCGGCAAGGCCCTCGATGACTTGGAGGCCTACGACGTCGTGCGGAGGCGGCGCATCGGTCGCGCGTACGCCGTCCGGGCCAACCCGGGCTCCGCCCTCTTCCAGGCGGCGCGGGAGCTCTTCGGGCGGGAGGAGGAGCGGGGCGCGCGGTTCCGGAGGGCCGTGCAGCGGTGGTGCGCCCGGGAGAACGTCGAGTACGCCGCCCTCTTCGGCAGCGCGGCGCGGGGCGAGATGGGACCGGACAGCGACGTGGACCTCCTGGTCGTGTCGCGGACCCCGAAGGCGGTGTTCGACGCTCTGGCCGACCTCGCGGAGGAGACCCGCCGCTTGGTCGGACGGCCTCTCTCGCCTCTGGTCCTGGACCCGGAGGAGTTCCGCAAGGCGCGGTCCTCGAGCCTGGGCGAGGGCTTGCGTCGGGAGGGGATCCCCTTGTACGCGAGGAAAGGGAGACGGTGAGGACCCGGTCCGTCGCGAGGGACCGGTTCAAGGTCTTCTTGGATCGGGCCACGGAGTTCATGGACTCTGCACACGGGAGCCTCTCCCGCCACCATCACCAGGCGGCCGCATCGAATGCTGCGCACGCCGCGATCGCGGCCGTGGATGCCGTCACGGTGTTCCATGCCGGAAAGAGGAGCGCCCCGCAGAGGCACGAGGATGCCGTGCATCTTCTCCAAACGTTGGGACTGCCTCGCTCGGAGGTCGAGCCGCGAGCGCGCCAGCTCATGCGGATCCTCGGGCTCAAAACGAAGGCGGAATACACCGATGAGCTCGTCACGGCTCGGGAGGCCGAAGACGCCGTCCGCACGGCCGAGCGCATCGTCGCCTGGGCACGGACTCAGCTCCCCCGCGTGACCTAGCCGGGCGGAGGGTGCGCCCCGACGCCCCTCTCGCCCCCACCCGTGGCGCCGTCTCCGGGATCGCCGCCCGCGGGCCGCCTCCGAGGCTCCGCCGAGGGCCCTCAGGCCCGACCCGCACGGACCGTCCGCAAGCGTGCGCGCACTGTGTCCGCCACGGCTTCGAAGGGCGGGACCTGTCCGAGCAGCGGCTCGAGGTCTCGCCGCCACGTGGCGCCGATGCGATCGATCCGGGGCCTGAGTTCGTCCGGCCGGAAGGCCATCCCGTCCTTCCACCAGCCTAGCTTCGCCTCGACGACCTCCGAGTCCACGGCGACGCCCTCCCGCAGGAGGAACCACAGGTCGTACAGGTCCCGGGCCTGGCTGCGCATGAAGAGGGAGCGGATCTTCTCCGCCGCGATCTCACGCAGGTCCATCGTCGGCATCCGCGCGTCCCGCGGGACGACGCGGTACGGATCGTGGATCGGCCGAGGCTCCGCCGGGAGGAGGATCTTCTCCCGCAGGCTCAACTGCACGAGGACGTGGTTCGGGTGGAGGTTCATGTCCTCGTACCGGATCTTCAAGGTGCGCCCGCTCCTCCCGCCCGGCACGCGCTCGACCCGCACGAGGCGCACCCCCGCGCGCCGCCCGGCTTCCAAGAGGCGGGGTGCGGCGTCCGAGACATCGTCCGAGACGTCGCGCGCCGCGGTGAAGTCGAGGTCCTCGGAGAACCGGTAGCCCTCGAAGTACATCTTGGACAGCGCCGTACCGCCCTTGAACGCGAGGTCGCGCGCGCACGGTTCCCGCGCGAGGACCCCGAGGACGAGGGTGAGGACCTGATCCTTCTCCATGGTCCCGAGCGCGGTGCCCGTCCTCCCTGCGAGACGGCGCAGGTCCGTCGGGTCCACGCTAGACCCGCCTCCAGGCCAGCAGGTCTTCCCGGGCGACGTTGAGGAGCAGCCCCCACTCCTTCGAGACGCCCAGACTCCGGCGGGGGGCAGAGGGGTCGAGCCACCGGAAGCCGGTGAAGGCCCTCCGCCGGGGCCGGACGTCCATGCGGAGGACGCTCCGGAGATACCCCAGCCGCCGGGGGACCGCGTCGACGCCGAGCCGTCCCGCGTACGCCTCCACGCGGTTCCAGCTCACGTCGTGGCGCGCGGACCAGAGGGCTTTCGCCACCTCGGGGATCCCACCGGAGTAGCGGGGCTCGAGAAGGCCGTCGACGAGGGTCCTCTCCCGGTCCGAGATCCGGAAGGTGCCTTTCCCGAGCGGCTCCTCGGTCGCGCCGAAAATCCTCGCGGCTCGGAGGGTCACGAACCGCACGCGCTGCCCCTGGAACTCGAAGGGGCGGTGCCTCCGGGAGCTGACCACATGGACCGTCCGCGGGACCTGCTCCGTCATGCCCCAGTAATTCATCGCGGACCAGAACCCGACGTAGTAGTCGCGGTCCACGACCGCGTCGATGACCCGGTAGACGCTCGCAGACCAACCGCCCTCGGGACCCGCCCGGGCGGGGACGAGGAGGTAGCGCCCCTTCCGGACTTCCGCGAGCCGGCCCTTCCGACGCAGGCGGTGGAGAACAGGCGCGACATCGCGCAGGCCAAGAGCTTTCCGAGCCTCGTCGGTCGTGAAGAAGTCCGACTCCCGGGCCTCGAGCTCCAGCAACAGGCGGGTCTCATGGGGACCGAGTCGAATTCCCTTTGTGACGGTCATGGCGTCTAACGTAATAATCGTTACAAAATAGATAAATCTTCTCCCGAGGGCTGTAAATAGGGGCGCTCGGGTCCGTGAGTCAGCGCCACCGTGTGTCGCGATCCCCTCGATGCGCGAGGGCACTTCATCTCCACACTCTCTTGATGGGCCCGGGAGCACCCGATGGACGCGGAGGACATCGTCGACGGGCGGCCCCGTTTACAACGCCACCTCGCGGATACAACGAAACGGCCGAGGTAGCCGCACGACCTGGTCCACATTCAACGTCACCCTGGCCGACGGCCGGAACGGGACCCAGCCCTACACCTTCCGGATCAACGATGTCGGCCTGCGGAAGGTCCAATTCCTCCTCTTCAAGGACGGCGATCTCTCGAGCGCGTTTCGGGAGCTCCACCTGTACGTGCGCGTGACGTTGCAGGCAAGCCCTCTAGCCTACATCCCCCGGCGTTCTCGCGGTAGGCGCGGGTATTCGAATCCGCCCAAGTGGGGCAGCGCCGTGCTCCTGCCGCCTACCGATATCCGAACAATCGATCGTAGTCCCTGTGGGACAGGATCTCCAAGATCAGGACCACCGTGCCAACCCCCGCTGCGGACTGAACCGTGTAGACTCCGCGGTAGGCAAGGGGCAGCTCGAATCGCCATGCGTTGGTCAAAGGAGAAGGGAGGCCGCTCCGCGCTGCGAGTCGCGCGGGAATTCATCCTTCGAAATCTGGTCTCCGGCAAATGCGTCTTGCTTCAGGCGCAAGACCCACCATTCGAGCTTCTTTCGCTGTTTGGGCCGAAGCTCCGCCTCCGCGGCTCTTGCGCGAGGTCCGAGCCGGACCTCGCTTGCCGAGAAACGAGCCAGGTCACCGAGCCTCCCACGTCTCCACAACCTTCCAGAACGCGGGCTCGACGTTGAGCGTCCACATGACGCCTTTCGAGCCTTCGGTGACGCAGCCGAGGCGCTTGTAGTGGTCAATGGCCTCCCGGAGTGTGGCGTGCATCATCTTCCGCGGCAGGAGCCCCTTGATTCGGTTGAGGCTCAGCGGTTCGTCGAACTTGCGGAGCACGGACTCAACCATGTGCAAGGTGTCGAGGGTCGGCCCCTTGTGTTCCAACCTGGGAGGCATGGGCGGCGCTCGCATCGGCAGTGGGTATGAGTTCATGTAGTATATCAACCTGTACCTGAGGTCCGCGAAGCACAGGAAAATCCCGTTCCTCCTCTTCAAGGACGGCGACGTCTCGAGCGCGTACCGGGAGCTCCACTGTGCGTGCGCGTCGCCGAGCCGGGGAAGGATCGGGGGAGCGGCTCTACTTCACCCGTCCGGTCCGATTTTCCTTCGAACCCATTCCAAGAATCGCGCCGCGTCTCGGAGCACGCGTTCCGCCTGGGCCTTGGAAGCGGATATGCCTAGATAGCCAAAAACCGATCGTTGATCCAAATCGCGTTTCAGAAGGTCCCGTTGAGAGGCCCCGCCGAGGAGGCGGACGACGTCCGCATGCAGCCGCACCGCCTCTCGATGGTCCATGGAGGCCACCGCCCCGAGGAAGCGGGCGGTGAGGGCGTCGTTCGCGTTGATGAGAGATTGGACCGCGTCGAATCCTGCGGCATTGTACCGCTTCTCCTCGAAGTTCTTCCGCGCGGACTCCAGGAATTCCAGCGCCTGGCGGAGGAACCTCGCGGTCGCGTCCCGCCCTACCGTGCGAGCCACGTCGCCTTCCCCCGAAGGAGCCGCCCCTCGGACGCGATCGTCTCGAGCAGGGGATCGAACGCCCCGAGGCGCCGAGCCACCTCGCCCCGCGTCAGGACCAAGGGCGACACGTTCGCGTCGGACCGGTCCAGCATCGACGCTGCGGCCTTCCGTACCTCGGCAACCTGGCGGCGCTCGCCCACGACGACGAGGACATCGACATCGCTCCGGGCGCTCGGCTCGCCCCGCGCAACGGATCCGAAGAGGATCGCGGCGTCGACTCCCTGCCGGGGCAACGCGGAGGCGAACTCGCGGGCGACGTCGACGAGGGCCGACGTCTCGCTCCGGAACAGTGACGCCAACGCCTTGAACTGCGGATGGGAACGATTGATGCGAACGAGACGCGAGCGACCGACTCGGCGCGTGAGGACGATGCGAGTCGCGAGGAGCTGCCCGAGCGCGGGGTGAACGGATCCGAGGGACTGGCCGAGATGCAGACCAATCTCGCGGGTCGAGAACTCCCGAGCGGGATGGGCGCAGAGGACCCGGAGGATCCTCACCTTGGTTCGCGACCCCAGGATGCCTTCGAACACGCGTCCGCCATGAAGGCGGGAGTGATATATCGATTTTTCGATTGCATGTACGATTTTTCGAATCCAGGACAAACGAGGTGCCTCCCCATCCGCCGGTATCGGCATCGCCCTCCGTGGCCCGGTCGTCGTCCATCTTACTTCGTCCTCGCGGAAGGGGTCCGCGTCACGGAGATCGTGCACCGCTCGCAGGGCTACCGCGGGCTCGATTGACCGCGAACGGAGGAGCATGCGGCGACCGCGCGGCCGCGGAAGCGGCGGCTCTCCCTGGACCGGACCCTGGAGAAATCCGCGTCCACCGGAGGATGGCATCTTTATCCGGTAATGCTCAGATGGGTGGAAAGGCCTAAGTACGTCTGATGCCATGGGATCCCCATGGCCCATGCGGCTCGAGGGAAGGTCGGCGCCAAGGGCGAGCTGTTCCCGCCGAAGAAACTCCGGGACGAGGTCGGCCTCCGACCCAGGGCCGACGTGCGGTACCGCGCCGAGGAAGGTCGCCTCATCGTTGAACCACTCCCCACCCTGCGCGAGGTACTGAGCGAACCGCCCGATGTCGTCGTCGCCCCCGCCGAGGTCCGCGCCGTGCGGTCCAAGCTGTCGCAGGAAGTGGAGCGATGAAAGCCCTGCTCGACACGACATACCTGCTCCCCGCGATTGGCGTCGCGGTGTCCGGCGTGGCCCGGGATGCGGTCCTGCGGGTCCGGGAGGCGGGCCATCGGACCGTGGCCTCCGCGGTCTCCGTGCTCGAGGTCGCCGCGAAGGGCGGGAAGCTCGTCGCGGAACGGAGGCTCGACCGACGCCGCCTCGTGCGCGGCCTACGGGCGATCGCCGCGGACCGGGAGCTTGACGTGGTGCCCGTGGAGAGGGAGGACCTCCTCGTCGCCGCCGCGGACCTGAGGTCGCTCCATCCGGATTTCCTCGACTGCGTCCTCCTCGCGACCGCCGCGGCGGAATCCGACGTGTTCCTCACCGAGGATCGAGGCTTGCTTCGACTCGCACGCAGCGAGGCCTTCCGTCGCATCGCTCGGCCCGTGGCCCGGGGGTTTGCGACCCAGCGGGCGGCCCAGCTCCTGCGGCCCGAGGAGGGACGTCGGGGTCCCGCCGGGGGCAAGTCCCGCGAACGCCGTTAGTCGCGAGGACCCGGGTGCCCGACGGACGCAACGGGGAGCCAGGGGTACGATGTCTCGATCCTACTAGCCGGGCCAGGATTGAGGAAGCGGTTCTGTTCGTTCGATTTTCCGAACGAACCCCGACGCGTCGCCCATGAGAGGCCCCTACTCCCCCGGAGTCACGCCGGACACTGGACATAACGCGCGCTGGCCGGCCAGGCTTCGGCCTCCTCAAGGTCGGTCATAGAGCACCTCTCCCGCACGGAGGATCCGGGCGAGTCGCGAGTCTCCTCCGAGCTCACCGGGGCTGACGGCGATCGGCACCAACCGCAGGCCCGCTTCATCCTGCACCTCCGCCGCCATCCGGAGGAGCCGGTCCATGGTCCGGTCCGTTCGCCGGTCCAAGACGACCGCGACGTCAACATCGCTCCCGGGACCCGAGGTCCCCCGCAAGGCGCTGCCGAAGAGGATGATCCGACGGACCTCGCGCAAGCGGGAAGCCCGACGGGCAAAGAGGAGCGCGGCGCCTCGGTGAGGCCGTAACCGGAGCGAGACGATGCGCTTCAGCTCGGGCAGCAGAGGAGACGTGGTGTTCAGGGAGACGACGCGAGCCGCACCCACACGCCTCTCGCGGAGCGCTCCCAGGGCCCGCAGACCGTTCACCGTCCGCCAGGTCGTGGCGTAAGGAACTCCGCTCTCCATGGAAAGTTCGCGGACCGTGAACTCCCTTCCCGGGGTGCGCAGGAGGCGCTCGAGGAGGCTCCGATGACGAAGCAGGCCCGCCACCTCGGGAGCGTCTGCAGAAGGCGGACCGCGGGGCGAGACGCTGTTATTCATCCGTGGATAGCGTTATCCATTCATGGATAATTAACCTTCGGTTCGGGTGGCTGAATTCGGGCAACAGGGCATCGACCAGATTCCGAGGTGACTACACGCCAAGGATTTTCCGAGCGTCGTCGGTCGTGAAGAGGTCCGACTCTCGGGCCTCGAGCTCCAGCAACAGGGGGGTCTCATGGGGACCGAGTCGAATTCTCTTTGTGACGTTCAGGGCGTCTAACGTAATAATCGTTACAAAATAGATAGATCTTCTCCAAGGGGCTGTGAATGGGGTCGACGGGCCCATAAGTCGATGCCACCCGCACCGCAATCACTTCGATGTGCGAGCGGCGCTTCATCTCCACGCTCTCGTGATGCGGCCGGGAGATTGAGCGCCGCATGGGCAGGAGCAGGGCGCACAGACGATCGCCTCCTTCGACCACGACTTCGACAAGATCCGCGGCATCGAGCGGCTCGCATAGCCGATGAGGAGGGAGCCACGGGGCTCAGTACGTCGCGACCTCAAGACCAGGGACCCGTTCGAAGTGCTTCGCGTTCCGCGTCAGCACCGGGAGTCGTTCCTCGAGCGCCATCCCTCCAATCTGGGCGTCTACGGGGTCCAGGGTCGTCCCGCGGCGAAGGAGCGCTCCCGAAAGCCGGCCGGCCCGCGCGGCGTGGGGGCGCTCGAACGCCAGCACGGTGTAGCCCCCGAGCACAGTGTCGATCCTGCGCGCCTCCTCCTCCGGACGGTCGGCCCGCTCCACGCCTTCCCAAAGCTCGAACACGGCGGGGGTCGGAACCCAGAGGAGGACGCCTTCGGATTCGAGACGACGCACCTCCCGCTGGGCCGCCTCCCTCCTTCGCAGCAAGTCCACGAGGAGGGTCGTGTCGGCGATCACGACAGGCCGAGCTCCTTGCGGCGACGGGCCAACCGGTCCCGGCGGTTCGCCTCGATGGCCTCGGCGATCGCGTCGGCCGCCTTTCGGTCCACGACGCCGGCCAAGTCCGTCAAGGACCGGCGGCGCGCGAGGCGCCGGACGACATCGCTGAACGATTCACCGGGTCGTTTCGACGCCGCGAGCGCCTGGTACGCGTCCTCGGAGAGGGAAATCGTCCGGGCACCCATAGAGTGTGTGTCTATAGACTCTGTGTATATAGACCTTATGCATCCAAGGGTCGAGACCCAATCCTCTCAACCGCGCGGAGAGCTACTGATGGGCGACCGAACGAGGCCTTCTTGGGTCGCCGGCGATTTCCCACCGCAATACCTCCTGTGAGCGTCGTCCGGTTCCTTGGTTTCGCGGCAGGAATCACAGTAAGATTGTAGACTACAAGATGCCTTATACGCCGACCGCGTTGCACAACGCATGACCGTGACCACGACCAAGGTGAGCCGGAACGGTCAGGTCGTCATCCCGAAGGAGATCCGCGACAGGCTGGGCCTCCGGCCCGGCGACTCCCTGGTCGCCGCGGACGTCGGCGGTAGGATCGTCCTCTCCCCCGCGCGAAAGGAGGCGCTCAAGGAAGAGTTCGATGGGCTGATGGCCGAGTTCGATCGAAAGCTCCGCGGGTTGCGTCTCCCCGAGGGGGAGGTCGTGCGGATCGTCCGCCGCGTGCGACGCGGTCGGTGATCGGATCGCCTACCTGCTCGACACGAACGTCCTCGTCAGCGCAATCCTGGGCCCGGGCCACTCCCGACGTCTCCTCGCCAGGGTCCTGGCCACTGCAGAGCTCGTCGTGAGCGACGCGATTCTCGCCGAGCTCGACGAGGTGCTGAGGACCGAACCCCGACTCGCTCGGAGGATCCCTGCGCGACTCCGAAGCGAATATGTGGCCCTCCTTGCCCGGGGCGCGCGCTTGGTTGCCCCGCGGCCGGTGAAAGGGCTGCGCGACTCCGGGGACGCGCCGATCGTGGGCACGGCCTTGGCGGCGGGGGCCACGCTCGTGACGGGAGACAAGGAGTTGCGAGAATCCGGGGGGACGATCCTTCGGACTCTCTCCGTCCGGGAAGCGCTCGTCGAACTCGGCTTGCGGCCGTAAGCGTCTTCGCACACGGACGACCGACGGCCTACGCCCGTGCCGTCCCGCGTGCGGCCCGACGCGCCTTGCGGACGGAAAGCGCCCGTCCCGCAAGGAAGGCGAAGAACACGGCGAGCCCGCCGATGGTTTTCGCTTCGTCCGACGGCCACGACATCCAGAGACGGCTCAGGAACTCGACCCGGACGCCCTGATACGCGACGAGCACGAGGATCGCCATCAAGAGGGAGAGCACGCTCACGATGAAGAGAAAGAACGCGAACAGATTCCTCGGGCCCAGTCCAACGAACGCCGCGAACCCTCCCCGCGCCACGCCCGGTAATCTTGCCATCCCCCCAAGAAGGTTTTGCTTGCCCACGCGCCTTCTGCGCCCTGGGTCCGCGATCGGGCGGTCGGCGAATCCTTCGATTCGCATCGCCCGCGGGCTCTGGGCGCCTTCGGAGAAACGGATCACGCTCGCGAAAGGAGCGGATGTCGAAGAGGACCAAGCCCCGCCCTTCCGCCCCGATTCGCCAAGCCGGGAAGAAGGTATATTATGGGCGCCTTCCCTAGCATCCGTTCGATGGGGCTCTTCCGGATTCGCGTGGCCGTCTACAGTCTTGAAGACGAGCGTCGCAGCGAGGAAATGGACCTCGTCGTGGACACCGGCGCCACCTATCCGGTCATCCCGTCTCCAGTAGCGGAACGCTTGGGGATTCGGCGGTCCGAGGAGATCACCTTCACGCTCGCGGACGGGACCCGCCGGCCTCGCAAGGTGGGCTGGGCGGGGCTCGCCTACGACGGGCGCAAGACCCACACCCGGATCGTCTTCGGCGAGGCCGAGGACGTCCCCCTCCTCGGCGCGTTCGCCCTCGAGGGCCTGGGCGTCGAGGTCGACCCCGTCGCGAAGACGTTGCGGCCCGCAACCCAGTATCTGCTCTGAAAAGGGCATGTCGGCGGCACGGTGTCTCCGCCGTTCCTCCATGGAAGCGGCGATTCGCTTCTCCGCGCACAAACTCTAAGAGCGTCCCGCTCCATCGTTTGGATCGAGATCGATGGGGCTCTTGCGCGTCCGCGTCCGAATTTTCAGCCTCCGAGACGAGCAAGATTCCCGGGAGCTGGAGATGGTCGTGGACACCGGCGCCACGTATTCCGTGATCCCGGGGAAGGTCGCAGACGACCTCGGGATCCAGGCGACGCACGAACGCACGTTCACCCTCGCGAGCGGCCGGCAGATGTCCCGACGGCTGGGCCGAGCGGGGTTCGCGTACGACGGCCTCGAGGCGGCGAGCGTTGTCGTCATCGGCGAGCCCGACGATGTGGCGCTCCTCGGCGCGACCGCCCTCGAGGAGCTCGGGATGGAAGTGGACCCGGTCGCGAAGGCGCTCCGGCCCACGACGCAATACCTCCTGTGAGCGTCATCCGGCGAGCGGCGCGGCTTCCGCGGACGCGGTCGAGGTCAAGAAACGCGTCCAGCGCGGGATCCGATGATCTTGGCGGACTCTTCCCTGTTCACCGACCGGTAGAAATGCCTATGAGGTCCCTCCACGACCTCGTGTGAGGCGCATGGGCTTTTCGACCCACGCCTCCGCGGGCAACCCTTCGAGCACGAGACGGATCGTCCGGTAGGACCCGGTCCCGGCGACGAGCCACGGTCCGCGCATCCTGCGGCCTCGACATACGAGGCGCTCGCCTCGAAGGCCGTCTCCCGGCTCGGTCCCGATCATTTGATGCGCCCCTCCTCCACGAGCTCGCGAGTCGCGCGCATGGTCACGGCCAAGTCGAGGCCCCGCTCCGCGGCGATGTCGCTCGGATACGCCTCCTCGTTGTCCCGGAGATACCGAAGGATCTCCTTCTTGGCCTCTTTCAGGTCGGTGGGTCGTTCGACGATGAGGCGAATCTCCGAGAGCTTGTCCCGGACCGCAGCTCGTACGAAATCGGAGACGTTGAGGTAGTGCCCCGCCCGAACCAGTTTCTCAATCTGCTCGACCTCCTTCGGCGCCAACTTGGCTGAGATCGTGTCCACGTTCGGCACGATCCCTGGTATAGCATGGTATACTTTATTCCTTTCCCCTCGATGTGGTGTACATGTAACCAAGCGCCCTCCGGGTCCCGGCCTCCGTGAGATTCGAGCCGTGAAGCACCCATGCAGCCACGCGACGTAGGCGAGGGCAGCGTCCAAGGTTTGGGCGTTTCACTCGGCCGCAGGTTCCTCGCGAATCCGGAGGGCGATCCGGCCGAGCAGGCGACCCTGCACGACCCGAGTGTGGGCCGCGGCGGCCTGGTCGAGCGGGTAGACCGCCGCGAGCGGGACCTGGAGCCGGGCCTCGCCCGTCGCGCGCGCGAGCGCCGCGAACTCCGTCGGCCCGTATTCGCCATCGTACGCGAGGACTCGAAGGCCCGGTCGTCGGCGCGGCTCCGGCTCGACTCCGTTTGGGTACCCAACACGACCACCCGGCCGAAGGAAGTCGATGCATCGCTCGAGCGATTCCCCGCCGGCCAGGGCCAAGATCGCGTCGATCCCGTCGGGCACCGCCGACTTCAAGCGGCCGACCAGGTCCGATGCGCGGGCGTCGATCGCCTCGTCCGCGCCAAGCCGTCGGACGAGCGCGGCGGACTCCGACGTGGAGGCCGTCCCGAGCACGCGCGCACCGCGACGCTTCGCGAACTGCACGGCGAGGGAGCCCACGCCCCCGGACGCCCCGAAGATGAGCACGGTCTCGCCTCGATGCAGCCGCAACGTGTCATCGATTCCTTGGAGGGCGGTCAAGCCCGTCGTCGGGGCGGCGCCTGCCTCCAGCAACGTCAGGTGCGCCGGCACCCGCCCGACGCTATCCGCCTCCACGGCGATGTACTCCGCGTAGAATCCGCCCTTCGGGTTCGAATAGTGGCACGCCCACACCCGATCGCCGATTCGGACCTTCCGCACGCGGGCGCCCGTCGCGACGACGATGCCCGCGCCATCGGTGCCCGGCACGATCGGGAACCGGGCCTTCTGCCCCCACGGCCGCCAGGACCCGTCGACCACGAGGGCGTCCCAACTGCCGACGCCGGCCGAATGGAGAGCGATGAGGACCTCCCGCGGGCCTGGCTCGGGGACGGGGAGTCGATGCGGCGTGAGCTCGGATGGCGGACCATATCGGTCGTTCGCCGCAGCCTTCATCATCGCCGGCACGTCCGGTCGTCCCGCGCTGGCGCCCCTTCGCTTCGTCACGGTCTTCCCTCCCCTGCGTTCGAGCCGGCTCGATCCTCCGGCCTTGGGCGGGAACTCGAATCGCGATATAAGGTTGCCCCGGGCCCCGTTTTCGTCGCCGCGGTCTCGCGCGAATCGGGCGTCCCGCGTTCGCGGGAGTTGGTCAGATCTTTCATGAGCCCATGCTGCCGGGATCGGGCAAGTCCGCCAAGGATTCGCCTCCCCATTCGATGCGTTGAAGTGCATGACAAATCATTACATCGTCAAATGAAGAGCCTGCAGGTCCGGCTCGGCGAGGACGAAATCGAAGTCCTCGACGAACTCGCCGAGGAGATGCGGATCTCACGGTCCGAGCTCGCCCGGAATGCCTTGCGGGAGGGCGTGCGCAGGCTCCGGATGGAGAAAGCCCTCACGCGCTACGTGAACCTCGAGTTCACCTTGAGCCGGGCGGCCCAGTACGCGGGCGTGACAATCCAAGAGATGGCCGCGGCCGCCCGCGACCGCGGAATCCCGTACTTCCGCTACTCGCTCGAGGAGCTTCGGAGGGACCTAGATCGGGCGGCGAAGTGGATGAAAGGCTGAGGCATGCGGACCTGGGCCGACGCCCCCGCGCTCATCGCGCTGGACGCATGCGGAGAACTGGACCCCTGAGAGCTTCTTCGAACGGATCGGGCCGGTCCGTTCTCCTTAATGATTCTTTCGGCGCGGGCTTTATCGGCCTCAACCCTTCCTGGGCCGCGCCCATGGTGGCGCCCGGGAGCCGGCACGTCCGCGAGAGGACGTGGGACCGGATCACACAGCCCAAGAAGCCGCGACCGACCGCCCTCGCGTGGATCCTGTTCCTCGTCATCGGCATGCCGCTCGGCGTCATGGCGGCGCTCGGCGTCCTCGCCGCGACGGGAATCTACGTCGACGTGCTCCGGCCGCTCTGGCGCCCGTGGCCGTCCGACCCTCTGAAGTCGTTCCTCGGCATCGCGGGGTTCGCCATGACGCTCGCGTACCTGAGCTATCGGAAGGGGCGGGAGAGAGGATACAAGTCGGGCACCGTGACGGCGGTCGCCACGTTTCGGAACATCGCCGAAGGCCGCGACGAGGCGTCCCCTGGATCGTCTCCGGGAAGCTCACTCCGGCCGCCGCTTTAGCTGTCTCCGTGGGATCGGACGTCCGGCTTCACCGGCTCGGCGCGAGCGCCTCGACGGGAATCGCCGACCCGTGGCCGGAGGCACGGTCTCGCCCTCGACGCCTTCGGCCATCGTCTCCGGGATTCCAGGCGCGGACGGTTGGGACCGCTTCGACGGGGCGCGGGCGCCGAGCAGACCCACTCCCACGAGAGCCCAGGCGATGAGGCACGTCCATCCGTACGCGAGGAAGAGCACCGCCGCCGTGTTGAGCTGGGGGTGGGTGGTGGCGAAGCTTTCCGCGCCGGGGAGCATCGTCCCCGCGACGATCGCGAAGGTCAGGCAGCCGACGAGCGGGGCGGCGACGCTCTCCATGATCCGGGCATGGGCCGCGAGCGCGTCCCCGCGTTGCCGGATGACCTCCTTCAGCACCTCGCGCCGGGTCTTCGCCGACGTGATCGCCGTCGACACGTCGACGAGCGTGCCGGCGACCTCGAACTCCTCGACGCCGCCTTCCGTCGGCACCGACTCGATCCGGTTCATGAAATCGTCGATCTCCGCGTCGCTCGGCGGCAGCAAGTCGACGTCCCCCGGGCTCGGCTCGTGGTCCTCGGGCAGCCGCATCGCCTCCGGGAGGCCGGCCAGGCGGAGGTCGAGGGACCGCACGATCTCATCGAGGCGCCCGGCGCGGCTCCCCGCCATCGAGACGAGGAACGCCGACAGGACGATCGCGCCGAGCAACGAGATGGAGTAGACTTGGGTCGACACGGCCGCCCCAAACCACGGCCCGGACGTGCCCAGGGCCGTCGCGGACGCCAAGGCCGCGACCACGCCGAGCATCGTCGCGAAGGCGCCGTGGAGCATCCACGCCCGCCAGATCACGTCATGCCCTCTCGGTCCCCCGTGGCGCGGGTCCCTTTTAAAGCCAGAGACGCGGTTATCGTCCGCGACAATCTCCCGCCATACGCGTCTCGGTGCGCGCCGCGACGGCGACGCCGATGCGTTCATATGGCGGCCGGGAGTCTCCGACGACAGGGGGCGGCAGGGTGCGGTCCGAGGTCCTGAAGGCGAAGGTCTGCCTCGTCGGCGACCTCGCCGTCGGCAAGACGTCCCTGATCCGGAGGTACGTCCTCGACGCGTTCGAGGACCGCTACCAGACGACGCTCGGCGCCAAGGTGACGAAGAAGGTCCTGCAGATCCCGATGCCCGAACAGGACGTCGACGCGCACATGGACCTGACGATCTGGGACATCATGGGTCAGCCGGGATTCCAGGAGCTCCTGCGCGAGGCCTACTTCTACGGCGCCCGGGGCGTCCTCGCCGTCGCCGACCTGACGCGCCGCAGCACGCTGATCGACCTGGCGGGCTGGATCGACGGCGTCGAGAAGGTCGTCGGCAAGGTGCCGGTGCTGATCGCGGTCAACAAGGCGGACCTCTCGGCCGATGCGGATTTCGGGGAGAGGGAGATCCGCAACGTCTCGGAGGCGTACGACGCCGACTTCATCCGGACGTCCGCGAAGACCGGCGCCGGCGTCGAAGCGGCGTTCGCGCGCCTCGGCGCCGTCGTCGCGCGGCACCAGCTGGAACGGGTGCCGGGAGAGGAGGAGTAGGGCCCGTTTCGCTTCGCCGGATGGAAGGTTGATATATATGGACCTCTAATGTCCAATTGGCCATGAGATGTCCAAGAGGAAGACCTACACGATCTTCCTATCCCTGGAGGACCGAATCGATGTCGATCTCGAGTTTGAAAGGAGGCCTCGCAACCAGCCACGGCTGTCCCGGTTCGCGATCACGTACTCCGCGCGAATCGCCGATCGCTGGAGGGAGATCGTCCGATACGACAACTTCCACGGCTACCTCCATCGCCAGAGGCTCTGGCGTTCGTCCCGACCGGAACCTCTCTCCGAGATGGAGCGGTTGCCCGCAGGCGACATCCTGGCGACCTGTCGGGATGACCTACGGCGAAACCGGCGGAGGAACCGAGCCTTGATGGAATCGGCGATCGAGGAGGACTGACATGGACAACACGGAGATGCAGCGTCGGATTGACGCCGCGTTCGAATTCATCGGCCGGGTGATGGAACGCCCCGATCGATTTCCCGATGAGGCGGTGCTGTTCCTCATGGATCCGGCCGAGGTCGCGTCCGTCATCACAAAGGAGCGGCTCCGCATCCTGGGAAAACTCGAAGAGGAGGACTATCCGAGCATCGTGGCTCTCGCCGACGCCCTCGGTCGGGACGTGAGTCGGGTTCGGAAGGATCTTCTGAGCCTGGAGCGCCTAGGACTCGTCAAGCTCTCGAAGTCCGGGAACCGCATTCGCGCGCGGCCAACCGCAACCGGAATCTACATTCCCCTCTTCTCCTCGAAGACGCCACGTACGGGCCCCACGACCGTGACCAAGACGGCTTCCGCGTAGCGAGCCTCCGGGTGGGTCCCAAGTGCGTCGCGGAACGAGGAGTATGGGTACGCTGGGATCGATTTGGCGCCCATCCCGACATGAAGCCTTTCCTGCACCAAGACTAAACGACCGCATTTAGAAGCGGGTCGTAGGGAACGGGGTGCGCAGGAGCCTTTCTTCCGCCGTGTGAAGGAATCCCCCGCGACGGAATGCGTCGGCGAGGTCGACCGCATCGAACACGGTCGCGATCTCGCCGGAGTCGAGCGCCTCGGCCGCCGTGTAGAGGACGTCTCGACCCTCCAAGTCGAAATGGGCTTCCGTCGCCCCCAACGACTCGACGTAACCGAGCCGGAACCGCTTGGCAACGAACAGCAGCTCGAGGCCTACGGAGAACGGGACGAGGAGCCGAGGGCGCGTATGCAGGTGCCGAAGCGCCCGCGCTCGGAGGGCATCGACGGGCTTGATCACCGCGAGGACCAGGTTCAGGTCCGCAGTGTCCGTCACCGACCCGCCTCGCGCTCCGCCTCGTCTTCCCCGGTGTCGTGAGCGCCGGGGGGAGCTTGCCTCGGTCCGGGAGCGTATCGGGCACCGGACGGAGGAGCACTCCATGCGGCGTCAGGATCTGGACGACCCGGTCCCGCAAGACCTTGCGGTAGGCCCGCCGAATCGTCAGCCGCCCGCGCTCATCCAAGCGCGTGCCATCGCCCATGGCTACGCGTAGACGTGGGTCATTCTTACATCTTGCCCACAGGACCGTGGATCGGGGCCATCACCGGGATGATTCAGGTTCGCTCCGAGCGAACGAGGCGACTGCGACGCCGAGTGGGATCGAATCGCTCTCTGCGAAACGAGAAGGAAAGGGTGGGCGTGCGCGATCGCACGCCCGTTGCCGCACACGTCTCACGGGCTGTCGCGGACCGTGAAGCTGACGGAAGCCGGCGAGCCGGCCGTGTCGAACGTCAGCGCGCCGTTCAGCGGCGTGTACGTCGACGCGAAGTCCGCGGTGATCGTCGAGCCGGCCGGAATGTCCGTGTACGTCACCTCGAGGACGAGCGTCACGGATTCTCCGGGCGCCAGGGCGATGCCCGACCAGGAGAGCGTGCAACCCACGAGGGTCGTGTCCGGAGACGACGTCGAACAGGCGATCGAGCCGCCGCCGAGGTTCGAGGCGCTCACGGCCAGGCTCCCGTAGACGAGGGCGTCCGCGGTGCCGAAGTTCTTCAGCGTCATCGTGTACGTCGCGATGCCCGATCCGAGGCCGTCGCCGTGGACGGTGTCCGTCGGCTCGTTCGAGAACCCGAACAGCGTCAGCTTGACGAACGGCCGGGTGATCTGCGTGTAGCACGTCGACTCCCCGAGGATGTGGTTCGTCAGGCCCGTCTCCGGGTCGATCTGCATGTCGACCGACACGGTGTTCGTGAGGGTGTCCGGATCGTTCGCGAGCACGACGCGCTGCGGGGTGACCTCGACGGTCGAGCCGATGCCCAGGGAGGCCGGGAACGTGCCCGTGATGTCGCCGAGCAGCGAGTCCTGGACCAAGTGGAAGTTCAGGGACACGTCGCCCGTGTTCACGATTCCGATCGCGTACGTGATCGTGTCGCCGATCGCGGCCGTTCCCGTGCACTCCTTCGTCACGGCGAAGCGCGGGTGCAGGAGGGTCGTCGTGAAGGACGCCTCCCGCGGGAACCTGTTGTCCAGGCCGGTCGCCGGGTCGATCTGGTACACGACGAACACGGTGTTCGTCAGCGAGTCCCCGGCGCCTTCGTCCGGCGTCACGGTGTGGCTCGCGAAGATCGTGCACGACGCACCGACGTCGAGGAACCGGCACTCGTCCGGGACCAAGAGTTCGCCGATGAGCGGATCCTCGATCGAGACGAGCATCAGCCCGACGTCCCCCTCGTTGCGGATCGTGATCACGTAGTCGATCGTGTCGCCCGTCTTGCCGAACGCGGAGCCGGTCTTCGTCACGGACAACGCGGGCTGCAGCAGGATCGTGGTCCACGACGCCGACGACGTGATGTCGTTCGTGAAGCCGAGCGGGTGGTAGTGCACCTCGACGGTGTTCACGAGCGGGCTCGTGTCGGTCGGCTGCACGACGTACGAGAAGTCGAAGCTCTCGCACGCGCCGGGCGCGAGGCTCGTCGAGAACGGCGGGCTCAAGGGGCCGAGGAGGCTGTCCAGGAAGCTGTCCAGGATCAGGTCCGGGCTGTCGGATGAACCGACGTTGCAGACCCGGATGTGGTAGACGGCCGTGTCGCCGACCTTGCTGAACTCGGGGCCGGTCTTCGCCACGAGCACACCGGGCTGGAACAGGTTGACGATCCACGAGGCCCGGGCCATCAAGTCGTTCGGGAAGCCGACCGGGCGGTAGTGGACCTCGACCGTGTTCACGAGCGGATCGGGGTCGGTTCCTTGGACCGTGTACGGATACGAGTGCGTCTCGCATTCGCCGGGGGCGAGGCTCTGCGTGAAGTCCGACGTCTTGTCGCCGAGCAGGCTGTCGAAGACGGACGTCGCGACGAGGTCCGGGCTGTCGAACGAGCCGTCGTTGCACACGCGGATCGTGTACGTCACGGTGTCGCCGGCCTTGCTGAGCTCGGGGCCCCTCTTCGTCACGCTGACGAGGGGCTGGAACAGGTTGACGGTCCACGAGTCCCGGTCCGCGATGTCGTTCGTGAAGCCGAACGGGTGGTAGTGCACCTCGACGATGTTCACGAGCGGATCCGGGTCGCCCGGTTGGACCGTGTAGTCGAACGAATGGGTCTCGCAGTCGGTCGGCGCGAGGCTCTGCGTGAACGAGGCGGTCAGATCCCCAAGCAAGCTGTCGTCGACGAGGTTCGGGATGAGCGCGGGGCTGTCGTCCGAGCCGGTGTTGCAGATCTGGATCGTGTATGTGACCGTGTCGCCGATCTTGCTCAGCGTCGGGCCGCTCTTCGTCACCGTGACGCGGGGCTGGAACAAGTTAACGGTCCACGAGTCCCGGTCCGCGATGTCGTTCTTGAAGCCGAGCGGATGGTAGTGCACCTCGACGATGTTCACGAGCGGATCCGGGTCATTGGGCTGGACCGTGTACGGGAACGTCCTCGTCTCGCAGGTTCCCGGAGCGAGGCTTGCCGAGAAGGAGCCCGAGAGGTCGCCGAGGAGGCTGTCCGCGAAGGAGTCCAACATCAGGTCCGGGCTGTCGCCCGAGCCATCGTCGCACACTCGGATCGTGTACGTCACGGTGTCGCCGGCCTTGCTGAGCTCGGGGCCCGTCTTGGTCACGCTGACGTGCGGCTGGAACAGGTTCACCGTGGCGAAGTCGGTGGCCATCAGGTTGTTGTCGAATCCTTCCGGATGGTAGTGCACCTCGACGATGTTCACGAGCGGATCCGCGTCGCCTTCGCGGACGACATACCGGTACGAGTGCGTCTCGCATTCGCCGGGGGCGAGGCTCATCGTGAAGTCCGCCGTCTTGTCGCCGAGGAGGCTGTCCATCACGGAGATCGCGACGATGTCCGGGCTATCGGCTGAGCCGGCGTTGCACACTTGGATCGTGTACACGATCGCGTCGCCGACCTTCGACAAGGTGACATCCGATGTCTTCTCGACGATCACGGCGGGCTGGAACAGGTTGACGCTCCATGAGTCTCGCGCCGTCAAGTCGTTCGGGAAGCCGAACGGGTGGTAGTGCACCTCGACGATGTTCACGAGCGGATCGGGGTCGCCCGGCTGGATCGTGTAGTCGAACGAGTGCGTCTCACAGGCGATCGGAACGAGACTTTGCGTGAACGAAGCCGTCAGGTCGCCCAGGACGTCGTCGAAGACGCTGTTCGGCAGGATCGGTGGGCTGTCCAGAGATCCGATGTTGCACACCGTGATCGTGTACCGCACCACGTCGCCGGCCTTGCTCAACGTAGGCCCGGTCTTCGTCACGCTGACGCGGGGCTGGAACAGGTTCACGGACCACGAGTCCCGGTCCGCGATGTCGTTCGTGAAGCCGAACGGGTGGTAGTGCACCTCGACGATGTTCACGAGCGGATCCGGGTCGCCCGGCTGGACCGTGTACGGGAAGTCGAAGGTCTCGCACGCGCCGGGCGCGAGGCTCGCCGAGAACGGCGGGCTCAGGCTGCCGAGCAGGCTGTCCGAGAACGAGTCCAGGATCAAGTCGGGGGTGTCGGACGATCCCGTGTTGCATACCGTGATCGTGTAGACAATTTCGTCGCCGGCCTTACTCAGCGTAGGCCCGGTCTTCGTCACCGTGACGCCGGGCGTGAACAGGTTCACGGACCATGAGTCGGACCCGAAGATGTCGTTCGTGAAGCCGTTGGGGTGGTAGTGCACGGTGATCGTGTTCACGAGCGGGTCCGGGTCCCCGGCCCGGACAACGTAGTCGTAGCTGACGACATCGCACGTGCCGGGCGCAAGGCTCGCCGAGAAGAGCCCCGTCACGTCCACGAGGGTGTCGACCGCGCTGTCCAGGATGAGGACCGGGCTGTCGGCGGAGCCGACGTTGCACACCTCGACCCTGTACGTGACCGTGTCGCCGACCTTGGAGAGGGAGGGCCCGGTCTTGTCGACCGTGATCCTGGGCTGGAACAGCTCGACGACCCACCTGGACGAACCGAAGACGCGATTGTCGAATCCTTCCGGATGGTAGAGGAGTTCAATCGTGTTCACGAGCGGGTCCGGAGAGCCCGGCGGGATCAGATACGTGTACGTGACCGTCTCACAGACGCCGTGGCCCAGGGTCGGCGAGAAGAGGCCCGTCACGTCCACGAGGCTGTCCGTGGCGCTGACGAGGATCAGGTCTGGACTGTCGTCGGAGCCGACGTTGCACACCCGTACCGTGTACGTGACCGTGTCGCCGACCTTGCTCAGTTCCGGTCCGAACTTCTCCACGGTGATTCCGACCGTGAACAGGTTCACGGACCATGAGTCGGACCCGAAGATGTCGTTTGTGAAGCCGTCGGGGTGATAGTGCACCGTGATCGTGTTCACGAGCGGGTCTCGGTCGCCGGCCTGCACGATGTAGTCGTATGTGACAATATCACAGGCGCCGGGCGCGAGGCTCAGCGCGAACAGGCCCGTCACGTCCACGAGGGTGTCGACCGCGCTGTCCAGGATGAGGACCGGGCTGTCGGCGGAGCCGACGTTGCACACCTCGACCCGGTACGTGACGGTGTCGCCGACCTTCGACAGAGAGGAGCCGGTCTTGTCGACCGTGATGCCCGGGGTGAACAGGTTCACGAGCCACCTCGAGGAGTCGGTGATGTCGTTCTCGAATCCGTCGGGATGGTAGTGGATCTCGATCGTGTTCACGAGCGGATCCGGCGAGCCGGATGGAATCGTGAAGGCGTACGTGATCGTCTCGCAGACGCCGGACGGGAGGGTCGGGGAGAGCAGGCCGGAGACGTCGCCCACGAGGCTGTCGATCGCGCGGTCGAGGACGAGGTCCGGGGCGTCCGTACTGCCCGTGTTGCACACCTCGACGGTGTACACGACCGTGTCGCCGACCTTGCTCAGCGTGGGGCCGGTCTTCGTCACGGTCAGTCCGGGCTGGAACAGGTTCACCGTGGCGGAGGCGGTGGCCATCAGGTTGTTGCTGAATCCCACCGGATGGTAGTGCACCGTGACCGTGTTCACGAGCGGGTCGGGATCGGCGGGTTGGACCGTGTACGCGTAGGTGTGGGATTCGCACGGACCGAACGGCGCGAGGCTCTGCGTGAAGTCCGCCGTCTTGTCGCCGAGGAGGCTGTCGAAGACGGAAATCGCGACCAGGTCTGGGCTGTCCGACGAGCCGATGCTGCACACCGTGATCGTGTACAGAATCGTGTCGCCGACCTTGGACAGGTCCACGTTCGCGGACTTGTAAACAATCACCGCGGGCTGGAACAGGTTCACGGACCACGAGGCCCGGGCCGTGATATCGTTCGGGAAGCCGAGCGGGTGATAGTGGACCGTCACGGTATTGTCGAGCGGGTCCGGATCGCCGATCTGAATCGTGTACGGGAAGTCGTGGCTCTCACACACGCCGGATGCGAGGCTCGAGGCGAAGGAGCTCGTCAGGGAGCCGAGGATGGTGTCCGCGACGCTGTCCAGAATCAGGATCGGACTGTCCGAAGATCCGATGTTGCACACTTGGATGGTGTACACGACCTCGTCGCCGGCCTTGCTCAGCCTCGGGCCCGTCTTCGTGAGGGTAATGGCGGGCTGGAAGAGGTTGATGCTCCACTGGGCGCGGTCCGTGATGTCGTTCGGGAAGCCGTCCGGGTGGTAGTGGACCTCGACGACATTCACGAGCGGATCGGGATCGCTCGGCTGGATCGTGTAGTCGAACGTGTGCGTCTCGCAATCGGTGGGCCCTAGGGATTCGGTGAAGGAGCTCGTCAGATCCCCGAGGACGTTGTCGACCACGCTGACCGGGATGAGTGCGGGGCTGTTGGCCGAGCCCACGTTGCACACCATGATCGTGTACGTGACCGCGTCGCCGACCTTGGACAGCGTCGGGCCGGACTTCGTCACGTCGATGGCTGGGTGGAACAGGTGGGTGACGTGGGTATCGGTGACGACCTTGGCCACTCCCGTGAGGTCGGCGTTCGCCTTGTACGTGGCCGTCACCTTGTTCGTGAGGGTGTCTTGGGCCCCCTCCGTCGGCGTGATGACGTGCTCGGCGACGATCGTACAGGAAGAGTGGGGCCCTAGGGAGGCACCGCAGGTGCTGCTGATGACCTCGGGGTTAGAGAGCTCGAGGATTCCGATCACATCGTCCACGATGCTCTGCTTGTAAAGGGTCGCCGTACCGTTGTTGCGGATCGTGAATGTGAAGACGGCCGTGTCGCCCGTCTTGCTGAGCTCCGGCCCGGTCTTTTCGATCGAAAGCTTGCAGACGTCGAACGGCTGGGGTCCCGCGAAGTCCTTCAGTTCCGCGGTGAACGACTGGGAGCTTCGAGTCTTGCCCATGATCGACGTGAGGCACGGCCGGTTACCGATGAGCCCTTGCACGTCGAGCCCGAACTCCGTGAAGGCGTTCGTTGGCAGGGTCGTGATGACGGCGCCGTGACGATCGTAGTTGGGCCAGGCGCCTCCGTCGATCGGACCGCCGTTGTTGAAGGCGCACGCCGTGTCGGCGGTGTTGCAACCCTCCCCAGTGAGGGTGACGATGGGCGCGCCATACGAGGAGCCCAACCATTCGCGGACCGTCATGGAGCCGAACGATCCGCCGACCTTGAAGTCCATGGACACGATGACGTCACCAATTTCCCGGGCGCCAGAGAAGTGGCATCCGTTGTCCCTGTCGACGGTATTGTTCTGGCAGAGGCCCGTGGCATTGTTCCTGCCGTCGAGCCCGATCTGATCCTGAAACAATTCGACGTCGACGTGGCTGTCGCCGCTCGGGTCGAGGCGCTCGAAGCCTGCATAGATGATCAGGTGATTTGCGAATTGACCGGAAGTAGGCACGGTTGCGTACGCGTATACGTTGACCAGATCGTCCTTCGCCGGGACGTTGCCCTCATCCCAGTGCCAGGTGTCGCCAGGAGGCGCGATCTTGTCGTTGTTCTTGTTTGAGCCGCCGGCCCCGGAGAAGGTCGTGCGGTCGGTGGAGCCGCTCTGCGAGGTGTCGTCCTTGAGGAATGAAGCGGCGAGGCCACCGTAGGGGGCGAGGCTTTTATTGGATCCGTCCGCGTTGAAGATGTCGTTCCAATCGGGTCCATTCGCCGCATCGCCGTCGCCCAGGATATTCGTCCTCCCCGATTCGTCGGTGGCCTTGCCGGGGCCGAGCTCGAAGTAACCGTCGTCATGAACCGCGGTGAGGATGGGCGCAAGGGGCGTGAGTGCCATGACGCCGATCAACACGACCGCGAATGCAATCGTGATCGCCGAGTGCCTCCGTCGAGCAGGCTGCGCGACGCCGCTAGGACGACTCGATCCGAGAGAGGGAGAAACAGGGCGGACCCCTCGAACCCGATGGACGGGACGGACGGCGGGCGTCGGCGCGACGGACGAAGTGCTTTCAACAGCTACTCCTCGGGCGGAGGACGCCGATTCTTCCACGGAGGGTGCGGAAGCGACTGGCGCCATCCCCGGATTCTCTCCCGTGTTTTCTCCCCTCGCGTCCGCGACGCCTGCGAGGACGCTCCGAAGGAGCTCGACCTCCAGTCGCCGCATCTCGGCGAGAGCCTCTTCATCCCGGCGCGCGGCTGCGAGCCAGCGCGTGCGCTGGATCCGAGCGAGGAGGGTGTCCGTGGGGACGTCATACACCGCCGAGGCCTGGTACAGCGATCGCACCCGCTTCGCCGTCTCGAGCAATCGTTCCCTCGACCGCAAGACGGCCGAGGCGTCGGTCAACCACGCGACACTGTCGTTCGATGGGACGTTTTCATCTGACATCCTAGAAAGCCTCCTTCAACCTGATGAGATGGGCAGAAGCCCTTCGCGACTCCGGATGTTGCATCGGCTATATTCCGGCTGTGGAACAGTTTTTGCGGAATTTTCAGCGGACTCGATTCGCCGCGCAACGGGCGACCTCTGCGCCAATTTCGGCGGCGGGAATTACACTCCGACGAAGCGACGATCGCGCTCCGTCCGACTCCCCGGAACGCCCGCTCGAAAAGGCCTTCGAAGCCAAACGCCAACGCAAGAATGCCCGCGCCATGACGCAGCTATGTAGCCCGACGACGCGCGAACGGTCTGCGGCGATTACGGTACCGTAATCGGCACAATTCCGGTATCGATTTCAGTTCTCAGCGCAACTGATTCTCACCGGCCGCGGGTTTGCTCCGACCCGTTAAGTTGTGGGACCAACGATGGTGACCGCCTTGGGGCCCCCGAACGGGGCCCCCAAGCCATGCCGGGCGCTGCCCATGTACACCGTTCGTCGGTCCGCGGTGCGAGCATCCATCCTCGCGTTCATCGTGTGTGCCGGGGCACTGTTGGCCCCCCTGCTGGCCCGAGCGAGCGGGTCGGGGTCCATTCCTCCGACGTTCAGCGGGGACCCTGCGGGCTCCTACATCAACGTGAACGGCTTTCACTTCGATCCGCTCCTCAGTCCGCCGGAATCTCCGGAAGCGCTTCGATATGAACGCGTGCCCCCCGGCGAATCGGCGTACTACCTGTTGCAACTCGAGCCTCCGATCACGGCCGCGATGAAGGCGAGGCTCGCCTCCGAAGGATTCGCCCTCCTCTACTACGTGAGCTTCAACGCATTCGTCGTCCGGGCGAGCCCGTCGGACGCGGTGAGGGCCCGCGACATCCCAGGAGTCCGATGGATCGGCCTGTACGAACCGGCGTTCAAGCTGAGCGCGCACCTCGCCGAGGTCGATTTCCAATCGACGTATGGCGAAACCGCCACCAGCGATGCGGCATCCGCGCCCGACGCGGCGTGGGTCGCATGGTCCGATCCATCCGCCGAGATCGCGGCGGGAGGGCCCCTGTCCGATGGGTCGACGTCGCCCCGGCTTCGCGTGACCGTCCTCCCGTTCGAGGTCTCCCGGGTGCTCCGGGTGGCGGCTGCGATCGACTCGCTCGGAGGGTCGCGCATCACGTGGTCCGATGCGTCGTCCGGCATCGTCCGCGCGGAGATCGGACGGGATGCGCTCGTGGCGCTCGCTCGAACCCCCGACGTCATGTGGATCGACCGGGAGCTCCGGCCGCGGACCCTCAATGACATCGCGCGATGGGTGATCGAGAGCGGGAACGGGACGTCGCATGCGGCGCCGCTCCACGACCACGGCCTCTTCGGCACGGGGGAGATCGTCACGGTGGGCGACACGGGCCTCGACTACCAGCACGACGCCTTCGAGGACCCGTCCAACGCGACGCCCGGACCCGATCACCGCAAGGTCACCGCGTACTACACGCCCTCGGACGCGCGAGGCGACGGCACGGACAACGGGATCAACCACGGCACGCACGTGGCCGGCACCGTCGCCGGGGACGACGGCGTGTGGCACGTGTACGACGGCGACGCGACCGGATCCAACGGCACGGCGGGACCGCACGACGGCCAGGCGTTCGACGCGACGTTGCAGATCCAGGACCTATCCACCGACGGCACGTTCATCTTCCCGCCGTCCGACCTCCACGACATGTATCAAGCGGCGGCGGATCGCGGGTCCTACATCCACACGAACAGTTGGGGCTCGTGCTGCAGCGATTACATCGTGGAGGCGTCCGAGACGGACGACTTCGTCTGGACCCACCCGGACTTCGTCGTCCTGTACGCGGCGGGCAACTCGGGGCCGTCCTCCTCGACGATCAACCCGTACGCGGTCGCGAAGAACGCCATCGCGGTCGGCGCGAGCCAGAACGGTCCGAACCGGGAGAAGATGGCGTCCTTCAGCAGCCGAGGCCCCGCGGGCGACGGGCGCCTGAAGCCGGACGTCCTCGCGCCCGGCGTCGCGATCTGGTCGGCGCACGGGTGCGATCCGAGCGGGCAGTGCGACGATTACGCGCAACTGAGCGGCACGAGCATGGCGACGCCCACCGCCGCGGGGGCCGTCGCGCTCCTCCGGCAGTACTACGTGGACGGCTGGTATCCGACGGGCACGCGGCAGTCCGCCGACGGGTTCGTCCCGTCCGCCGCGCTCCTGAAGGCGACGTTGATCAACGGCGCGGCCGAGATCACGGGGACCGGCGCGTACGACAACGGCGAGGCGCGCTATCCGAACGACAACCAGGGATGGGGCCGCATCCTCCTCGATGATGGGATTTTCTTTCAGGGGGATTCGCGGCGGCTGTTCACCGACGACCACCGGATCGGCGTGAACACGGGCGATTCCGTGATGTATCAGCTCGCGATCGGGGATGCCTCGGTGCCCGTCGAGGTGACGCTCGTCTGGAGCGACTATCCCGGGGCGCCGATGTCGACCCCGAACCTCGTGAACGACCTCGACCTCGTCGTCATCGCTCCGGACGGCACGATCTTCGCGGGGAACCAGTTCACCGGCTACAACCCGGGGGAATCGACGCCGAACCCGGGCGGCTCGGATCGCCTGAACAACGTCGAAGGCGTCCTCGTGCGGAGCGGTGTCCAAGCGGGCATCTGGACCGTCCGCGTCTCGGCGTACAACGTGCCGCAGGGACCGCAGCCCTACGCCTTGGTCGTCACGGGCGGCATCTCGCAGCACCGCGGGTTCGTACGGATGGACCGGAACCACTACCAATCGACCGCCTGGGTCGGCATCGAGGTCATCGACCCGGACCTGAACGTCGACCCGAACGCGCCGGACACCACCACGGCCTCGATGACGAGCACCACGGAGACGACGCCGGAGACCGTGACCTTGACCGAGACGGGCGCGTCGACCGCGATCTTCACCGGATCGATCCAGCTGCAAAACAGCGGCCTACCGACGAACGACGGCCGGCTCCAAGTGCGCAACGGGGACACGATCACGGCGGCGTACTACGACGCGGACGACGGGACGGGCGGAGCCGGCAACGTCTACGACGACGCGACGGTCGACGACACGCTGCCCGTCATCTCGGGCATCGCCGCCGACGGCCTGCGGTTCTTCCGCGTGACGATCGGCTGGACGACCGACGAGGCGAGCGACTCCGTCGTCTACTGGGGCGCCGGCTCGCCGTCGATCCGTCAAGCGGACGCCGCACGCGTGACGAACCACTCGCTCGTCCTCGCGGGGCTCACGCAATCGACGACGTACTCGTATTACGTTCTGTCCACGGACGAAGCGGGCAACACGGCGCGGGCGGATAACGGGAGCGCGTACTACACGTTCCGCACACCGGCGAGGCCGCCCGACTCGCCGCCCTCGGCGGAGTGGCCGCAGTTCCACGCGAACCGCGAGCGGGGTGGCGTGAATCCGACGCCGTACGCGTTGCCGCTGACGGCCCGATGGAACACGACGGCCGGCGGCTCCCGGATCCACTGGAGCGCCCCCGTCATCGACGATCACACAGTCTTCTATACGGAAAGGGAAGGGACGGTGACCGCGCTCGACCTCGGGACCGGCGCGGTCGCATGGCGGGTGTTCCTGGGGGATTTCGGCTACGTGCACGGCACGCCGGCGCTCGATGGGGGCACGGTGTACGTCGCCCTCGTCACGGGAAGCGGGGCGGCCGTGACGTTGTACGCGCTCGATGAGGCGAGCGGCGCGGTCCTCTGGAAACGCACCGCCCCGGCCGTCGGCGCGTCCGCCTTCACGACGCCGGCCGTGGATGGGACGTCCGTCTATTGGACGGACAACAGCGGGAAGAAACTCCATGCGACCGATGTGGCGACCGGGACCGACCGCTGGACGTACGCGATGCCCGACAAGGGATTCCAGGGCCCGACCGTCTGGGCGGGCATCGTCTTCGTCACGGATGCCCTCGGGGACATCATCGCGGTCGACGGGTCGACGGGGATGGAGTTCTGGCGGTCGCGGGTCGGCTCCCCGATCACATCGGCGCCGACCCTGGCGGACGGCGTCCTGTACGTCGGCGACTACTCGGGATCCGTGTACGCGTTCGACCCGCTGACCGGGGCGCGGCTGTGGAAGGCCCCGCAACTGGGGAAGGTCGTCGACGTCGCGTCGCCCGTCGTCGCCGCGGGGCGTGTCTACGTGGGCGTGTTCGCGAATGAGACGGGCGCGGGACGGATGTACGCGCTCGATGCCGCGACGGGGCGCGTGGTCTGGCAATCCTTCATGGCGAAAGGCCCGGTCGGCGCTTCGGCAGCGTACGACAACGGCACCGTCTTCCTCGCGGCATGGGATGGGAAGCTATACGCATGGGACGGCGCGACCGGGCGGCTCCTCCAGCAGTCGCTCGTCTCCCCGGCGGGCAGCACGTCGTCCGTCGCCATCGGGGACGGCTATCTCGTCGTGGGCGATGAATCCGGGAAGGTGAGCGCCTACGGATTCGTCGGGGGCGGTTCGGTCCGTCGCGTGGACGTCACGCCCGCCTCCGTGGACGTCGCCATAGGCGGATCCGCCGCGCTGACCGCACGCGCATATGACGCCTTCGAGAATCTCGTCGGGGGCGCTTCGTTCGCTTGGTCCAGCGAGGCCGGACTGGGTACCGTAACGCCGGCCACGCCGTCGGGCGATGCGGCGGTCTACGGAGCCGGCATGACCTCGGGGACGGACACGGCCGCCGCGACGACCGCCGGATTCACCGGACGAGCGACGGTGAACATCGTGCCGGGAAGCCTCGCCGAAATCGAGGTGAGCCCGGCGACCGTCTCGGTATCGGCCGGAGGAACCGCACAGTTCACCGCGACGGGTCGCGACCGTTACGGCAATGCGGTGGCGCTCTCCGCCGTCACGTGGGCGGTCGGCGGCGGCATCGGCACGGTCGACGCGGCCGGGCGATTCACCGCCGGGATGAGCGTCGGCAACGGTACCCTAACGGCGATGAGCGGAGGCCTCTCCGGCACCGCCACGGTGCGCGTGGTCTCGGCGGCGCTCGCGTCGATCGCCCTCTCGCCACCAACGATCGACGTCGAGGCGGGCGCCACGGTGGTGTTGCACGCCCTCCCCGAAGACGCATTCGGGAATCCCGTCGAGGACGTCACGATCGTTTGGACCCCTACCGCGGGGGACGTCTCGCCGATCGACGGTCGCGGGATGTATGCGACGTACCGTGCGCCCGTCTCCGCGATGACGGCCTCCGTGACCCTCGCCTCGGGATCCGTCTCGAACACGTTCCCGATCCGCGTCGTCAGCGGCACATTGGAACGGGTCATCGTCATGCCGGCGCCGGTCACGGTCCGGCTCGGAAGTGCCGTCGAACTGGAGGCGCTCGCACTCGACCGGTACGGCAACGTCCTGGGCAACGTGACGTTTGCCTGGTCGTCGACGATCGGCTCGCTCGAAATCTCGCCGGACGGCCGGAGCGCCACCCTCACGAGCGGCGACCACACGGGGAGCGGGACGCTGACCGTCGTCGCGGGCCCGAGGTCCGCGACGGTCGACGTGACGGTCGTCGAGGCGGGATTCCCACCCGAGCGGATCCTCGGGATGCCGACGGCGCTGCTCTTGCTCGTCGTGGCGGCTCTCCTGGCCGCCACGGTGCTCGTGCTGACGTCGAAGAACCGGCGGCTCGCGCGACGCCTCGAGCAGGGCGCGCCCGCCCAAGCCGCGGAACCGGAGAAAGCGTCGGGGGACGAAGAACTCGACGAGCCCATCGAAGACTATCCGACGTAGGGTTCCGTCCGCGGAAACCGGTAGGTTTACGGTACCCTGAACGCATCCCTATCCACGGCAACTCACGCGGTTTGTCCACTCTGCGGCAAGTCCTCGAGCCTCCAATCGTTCCCCTCCGGGAGCGGCACCGATATCTCGCTCCAGTCGTTCCGCGGGAAAGGACGCGGGCTCGGATTCGAGGCGATCCGCGAGGGCTCGGGTATGGACGACCCGATGTTGGCGATGGCGGTCCGCGACAAGCTCCAAACGATTGCGCGGGAGTTGGATGCGCACGGATTCCCGGTCGTGGATCCTTCCCTGGCGGACGCGCGCTCCGAGGCGGTGGCCCTCCGCGATCGCACCGCGACCCTCGAGCAGGAACTGGATTTTGAGCGGAAGTCCCGCGACCCGCTCGAGGTCCGCGTCAAGGAGCTTACCGCCGAACTGGAGCGGGACCGTCAGTGGCGGCTCAACACGCTCGCGCGCGTCCTCAAACTGTCGGCGCAGCTCGACCGGGCGAAGGCGACGCAGGAACAGCTGTTCGCGGCGTCGCGTCAGTGCATCGTGAGCTTGCGCGCGATGCGGCAGCAGCTGAGGGGCGTGCCGTTCGCGGCGCGGTCGATGTCTCCCCTCGTGCACGATGTAAAAGGGCTCGTCGACCTGATTCAGGAGTTGCGCTCTCTCTCGTCGATCCGCTCCGCGGCGGACGATTTCGTCACCCGGTAGCGGCGATTTTGCGACGAGACGAGCCCTTTCTGCTCCAGGCGGCGGAGATGATAGGCCGCGAGCTGTCGCGTGATCCCGAGGGCCGACGCGATCCGCGTCGCCGTGCTCTCGCCGCTGCGGTTCAACGCGCTCCAAATGCGGAGTCGCAGGTCGCGGAAGCCCCAGTGCTTCCCGAACAGGTCGTTCTTCGCGAGCTGTTCCGGATTTCCCGCGACGTAGTAGCGGGACCGGCCGTCCGCCTTTCGCTCGTACACGAGGCCGTCCCGCACCATGATCTGGAGGTGATGGCGCGCCGTCCCCACGCCGATGCCGAGGGAGCGCACGATCGAGCGGAAGTGGTCCCCCGGGAGGAGGAGCAGGTGCTCGTACACCCGGCGGCGCGTGCCCTGCTCGAGTCGCCGACGGGCCCCGACTTGGCGGGACGATGCGGTCCCCTTGGTCGAACGTGCCGGATTCGCGGCCGTCTCCCTGCCGGCGGAAGCTCCGTGGCGCCGGACCGGTGGATTTCCCTGCATGCTCTGCGCTTACCCCGGGGTCACTCCCTGACGACGATCGACGCGCGGGACCGCGGTTCTGCGGACGCACGCTGGGACTCCTTCCGCACGATCCTCCGAGCCACCTGCCGCAGGAACCCCTCGGTCGCGGACTTGGGGGCCACGAGGATGAGTTCGTCGATCCCGAACTTCGTCGCCAGGAGGCGCCGGGACTCCGTCTCCACGACGACCTCTGATGGGCTCGGGTCTCCGAGCGTCTCGGCGATCGTCTGGATCGAGGCGAACATCGTCGCCGCCATCACCGTGATCACGTTGTGCGGCACGGCGGTCCGCGTCCAGCCTGCGACGAGCACTCCGGTCTGACGCAACAGCAGTGCGGCGTCGAGCGGACCGTCCGGATCGACGATCGACAAGATGGATGCACCACGCTCTTCCAAATGGCCCATGACTCAGAACCCTCCCCTAGACGGCTTCCCCGACGACTTCCCGGAGTGGTATTGAGAAGGATGGATAAAAAGAATTTGTTCATTCGACTGCGAACCGCGTCGCGAGGCGGCGCGGTCCCGTCGTCGCATTACCCTCGATTTTGAACAGACGACGCGACCTCTCGGCCCCGTCGAGGTTTCCTACAGAGGCTTGATCGGCCTCGATATCGCGATCGCCGTGACGGTCCAGGCGACCAAGACCGGCCAGCCGTAGGCCAAGAACAGGATGAGCGTCGTGTTGAGCTGGTAGTTCCACCTCGCGAAGCCGTCCACGGCCGGGAGCATCACCGAAGCGATCGCCCCGAAGACGATCGCGGCAGCGACGGCGGGGGCGATGGCCCACCGGACCCCGGCGAGGCTTTGCCGCACCGCGAATCGCTCGCTCACGAGCTCCCGGATGAGGCTGCGGGCCTCCTGCATCGTCGGCACGCCCGGTCGCCGAGTCACCGGCATCGGTGTACGTACCTCCACGACGGCGACGTCGCGCTCCATCGTGCCCAGCGTCGCGTCGAGCTCGGCATCGACATCCCGGTCGGCCACGGCGGAGAACCTCATCTCGGCTCGAGCGGATCCGCGGACCACGGCGATCCGTTCGTCCAGCCTCGCGACCTCACGGCCGATCGAGGCGACGTGGAGCGATGCGGCGATCGCCAAGCCGAGGACGAGCAGGACCGAGCCGATGAGCGTGACCACGTACGACTGTGACGCGACGGAGGGCGTGAACCATTCACCGCCAGTCCCGAGCGCCGTCGCCAACGCGAGGACTGCGATCAAGACCAGGGTGGCGACGAACGCAATCGTCACTACTGCTACACGCTTCCCGGCCAACGCGACCCTCTCCCCTGCGTGAGCAGTAGGCTCTTGCTACATGATAGTCCTTTCGGCGATGGACGGGCCCTCTCGCCCCTCGCTGTTGAGGGGTCGACCCCGCACCAAAATAAGGGTCCGGATCGGGAATCCGGTCATTCTGGGGAACCTATTTAGCCCGTGCCACCTCTCCCTATCCGCAACGGGGGCAGGGAGCGTGGGGGGTACCTTTCGTTCATTGAGTGCGTTGTGCCTTGCGATCGTCATGGTCGGCGCGATCGGCGTCGTGCCGGTCGCCTCGCTCTCGCAGGCCGTTGGACGAGCGGTCAATTCCGACGCGCTGGCGCTCGCGAGCGCGGATGCGGCCGCGGCCTTGCGCGGCCCGCAACGGTGGGATGGCGGGCCCGTCGCGGTCCGTCCGGTCTTCTCGGACGTGAATCGACCGATCGAAGTCATCATCGAAGTGGGCGGCCGTTCATTGGCGGCCGAGCAGTCGTACCGCGCGTCGCGGGGGATGCCTTCCCTCGACGGTGCCGCGCAGCGAGCGTACGTCGCGTCGGTGCGCGCGTCCCACGCGGACGTCCGCGCGGCAATCGCCGCGGCGGGCGGGACAGTCCGCTACGAGTACGCGATCGTCTACAACGGGATCGCCGCCGTCCTGGATCATGCGGCGCTCCTCCAGATTGCCGGCATGCCGGGAATCGTCCACATCTCCCCGACGCAGGTCGCCACGATCGCCCTCGATCAGAGCGTGCCGTTCATCCTCGGCGGCAAGACGTACGAGGAGCTCGGTGCGGACGGCACGGGCGTGCGCATCGCGGTCATCGACACCGGGATTGATTACACGCACGCGGCGTTCGGCGGGAGCGGAGACCCGGCTGATTACGCATCGAACGACCCGAGTGTCATCGAGGACGGATCCTTCCCGACGGCGAAGGTGATCGGCGGGACGGACCTCGTCGGCGAGGCGTACGACGCCCGCGGCGCGAGCGCCCCCGGCGGCGCTTGCAGCGCGACTCCTCACCCCGACCCCGATCCGCTCGACGTCAACGGCCACGGGACGCACTCGTCCGACACGGCCGCGGGCATGACGGTCGAGGACGGGGATGGGAACGTTCTGACGCCTCACGGCGTGGCCCCGGGCGCCTCCTTGTACATGATCAAGATCTTCAGCGCCTGCGCCGCCGACGGGAGCGCGAGCACCTCGAATGCGAACGTCATTGCGGCGATCGAGTGGGCGACGGACCCGAACCAGGACGGCGACACCTCCGACCACGCGGACGTCATCAACATGTCCCTCGGCGGCGCCTTCGGACGCGACACGGAGGCAGGCGCCCAAGCGTCGGATGCGGCGGTGGACGTGGGCGTCATCGTCGTCGCGTCCGCCGGCAACTCCGGCAACATCCCGTACATCACGGGAGCGCCCGCGGCGGCGACCGAGGCGATCAGCGTCGCGGCGGGGAACGACCCCGGCATCAAGCTCCAACTCCTGACCGTGGCGAACAGCGCCGGCGCGGACGGCGACAAGGAGTCCGTCGAGGGCGCGTTCACGCCGCCCCTCGCGGAGACGGGGACGAAGTCCGGCCTCGCGGCGAGGCTTGGTGACTTCCTCTCGCCCGCGGCGCAGCTGTGCACCGCCCTTCCCGCCGGGAGCCTCGCGGGGAAGATTCCACTCGTGTCGCGCGGCACGTGCACGTTCCAGCTGAAAGTCGAGAACGCGCAGGCCGCCGGCGCGATCGCCGTCGTCGTGTACAACAGCGTCGGCGGAGACCCGATCGTCATGGGAGGCGTGGGAGGCGTCTCGATTCCCGCGGTCATGGTGAGCATGGCGGACGGAAGCGCCCTCACGAACGCGATCGACGCCGACACGACGTTCACACTGGACCCGGCGAACCAGAAGCCGATCCCGGACCGACTCGCCCCGTTCACATCGCGCGGTCCGCGCTTCAACGACGCCTCGATCAAGCCGGACGTCACCGCGCCGGGCGTGTCGATCCTGTCCGCTCTCGTCGGTTCGGGCACCGGAGCGACTTCGGTGTCCGGGACGTCGTTCTCCTCTCCGCACGTCGCCGGAGCGGCCGCGATCCTCCGCCAGCTCCATCCCGATTGGAGCGTCGAAGAGATCAAGTCGCTCCTCATGAACACCGCGACGGACGCGAAGCCCGGCACGACGACCCCGTACGCGACCTCGCTCATGGGCGCCGGCCGCGTCCGCGTCGACGTCGCGGCGACGACCGAATCCCTCGTGGTCCCGGGGAGCGCCTCGTTCGGCGTCGCGGAGTCGAGCGCTTCCGGGACACAGCAGTACGACGTGAATCTGGAACTGCGCAACAAGGGAGACGCGTCCAAGTCGTTCGCCCTGAGCTCGGCGTTCCGGGTGCCGGGGGACGTCGGCGGGGCGATCACCCTCGTCCATCCCGCCACCCTGTCCGTCGACGCGGGCGGCTCGACCGACTTCACCCTGAGCTTGGTCGTAAACTACAACACCCTCGCAGGGTCGCTGTTCGAGAAGGACGGTTTCCTCACCCTCACGGAATCGGGGGGCGGGGACATCCTGCGCGTGCCGTTCCTCTTGATTCCGATCGCCAGGTCCGCGGCCCACGCATCCGCGGCGGACATCGCCCTCGGCTCGTCGTTCATGGTGCAGAACCCGGGGGTCCGCGCGACGCGCGTCGACGTGTATCAGCTCGGCGCGACCTCGCCGAACGAGGACTTGATCGCGGAGCCCAACGGCCTGCCGAACGATCCGGACGACTGGTTCGACATCCGCGCGACCGGTGTGCGGTCGTTCGGCAAGGATCCGGTCGGCTCGAAGGCGGACCAGGTCCTCGAATGGGGCATCTCCGTGTGGGGCCGCCGGAGCGCGCCAAGCCTCCTGGTCACGGACATCGTGATCGACGTGGACGGGGGCGGGCCGGACTACCTCGTCGAGGTCGCCGACCTCGGCCTCCTGACGACGGGATCCTTCAACGGCGCGATGGCGTCCGCCGTGTTCAGCCTGAACCCGAAGCCCGGGAAGCCGTCGGGATTCCTCGAGTTCATCGTGCCGAACACCTTGCACGCGTCGTGGCAGAGCGCACCGCTCTTCCTCGCGGACCTGAACACGCTCGCGCGGGCGAACAACCAGCCCAAGATCGGCCTCGCGAACGAGCCGTTCTCGTACGTCGTCATGACGACGGACCTCGAGACGGGATCGTTCGACGTGTCCCCCGTCGGGATGTTCAACGCGAAGCAGGTCCAGCTCAATGCGGTCCCGAACACCGTCGCGATCCTCGCGGCCGGGGGCAGCGCGGGAATCACCGCGGTCGGCGCCACCCCGGGCGGACTCCTCCTGATCTACCGCAACAACGTCGCGGGCGCGGACCAGAGCGAGGTCGTCACGGTCCACGCGTAGCCCGCCCGCGTGCCGCGGAAGGGATCCGACAAGGCGACCTCGGCGGGAGCCGCCTCGAATAACGTACAAATAGGGTCCGCTCCATCGAGTCCGCCTTGCTCGACATCCGGCTCGTCCGCGAGAGCCCGGAGGTCATCCGGCGCGACCTCGCGAAACGCAACGTTCCGGAGAAGGCGAAGCTCCTCGACGACGTCATCCGATGGGACAAGGAATGGCGGGAGGCGCTCGCGGGCGCGGACGCGCTGAAGCGGCAGAGAAACGAAATCACGCGGCAGATCGCGGACGCCAAGAAGGCCGGCAAGGCGACGGAGAAGCTGCGGAAGGAAGCGGCCGACCTGCCGAAGAGAATCGAGGCGCTCGACGCGAAGAGCGAGGCGCTCGCGGCGAAAGTCCGGGAGGGCCTCCTGCGTTTGCCGAACCTGCTCCACGAGAGCGTCCCGGTCGGGAAGGACGACACGGAGAACGTCGAGATCGCGAAGTGGGGGACGCCGCGGAAACTCGAGTTCGAACTGAAGTCCCACGGCGAGCTGCTCGAGGCGCTGCGGCTCGCGGACTTCGAGCGCGCGCGGAAGATCGCCGGCGCGGGGTTCGTGTACCTCCTCGGAGACCTGGTCCGGCTGGACCAGGCGCTCCTCGCTTTCGCCCTCGACCACATGGTGAAACAAGGCTTCACGCCGGTCTTCCCGCCGTTCATGATGCGCCGCGCGGCGTATCAGGGCGTCGTCGACCTCGGGGATTTCGAGACGGTCATGTACAAGATCGACGGAGAGGACCTCTTCCTGATCGCGACGTCGGAACATCCGATGGGCGCGATGTACATGGACGAAATCATCGACGAGGCGGATCTCCCGATCGCCCTCACGGGCATCGCGACCCAGTTCCGGCGGGAGATCGGCGGGCACGGGGTCGACACGAAGGGCCTCTTCCGGATGCACCAGTTCAACAAGGTCGAGCAGTTCGTCTTCTGCCGTCCGGAGGACAGCTGGACGTGGCACGAGAAGCTCCGCGCGAACGGTGAGGCGATCTACCGCGCCCTGGAGATCCCGTACCGCGTCGTGAACTGCTGCACCGGGGACATCGGGACCATCGCGGCGAAGAAGTACGACGTCGAAGCGTGGTATCCGCGGCAGAAGAAATACGGCGAAGTGATCAGCTGCAGCAACTGCACCGATTACCAAGCGCGGCGGCTGAACATCCGCGCAGGGAAAGTCGGCGGTGACAAGTTCATCCCGCACACGCTGAACGCGACCGCGATGGCGACCTCTCGCGGCCTCGTCGCGGTCCTCGAAAACTACCAGCGGGAGGACGGGAGCGTCGAGGTGCCGAAGGTCCTGCGACCGTTCATGGGCGGGGAAGAGACGATCGGGCGCGTCGGCCGAGACCGTGAGTGACGCGCGGTGGCCTTCTGCCGGTCCGATCACCGCAACGTTCATCCCTACGTCCCACGCTTCGACGATCCCGTGGCGGATGCGCTCGCGGTGCGAGGGATGCGGAAGCGCTTCGGGAAAGTCGTCGCGGTCGACGACCTGTCGCTGTCGATTGCCCACGGCGAGATCCTTGGGCTCGTCGGCCCGAACGGGGCGGGCAAGACCACGGCGCTCCGATGCCTCTGCGGCCTCCTCCGGACGGATGCGGGACAGGCCTGGATCGAAGGCCACGACATCGTCGCGGATCCGCTCCCCGGCCCGACACGCGCTCGCTTTCATCCCGGAAGTCCCGCACCCGTTCCCGTTCCTCACCGCGAAGGAGCATCTGATCTTTGTAGCGCGGACGTACGGCCTTTCGGACGGCTGGGAGGCGCGGGCGGACCGCATCCTCCACGCGCTCGACCTCGATGAGAAAGCGGACAGCATCGCGATGGAGCTGTCGAAAGGCCAGAAGCAGAAGATCCATCTCGCGATGGCGATGGTCCGCGATGCCACGGCCCTCGTGCTCGACGAACCGCTGATCGGGATTGACCCGAAAGGCGCCCGCGTCCTGAAGGAATGGATCCGCGAGCGCGCGCGTTCGGGGGCCGGAGGGATCGTGAGTTCCCACAGCCTACCACTAATCGAGGCCGTGTGCGAACGGGTTGCGATCATGGACCACGGGAGGATCGTCGCCCAGGGGACGATCGACCAGCTGCGGGAACAAGCGGCGGCCGAGCGCGGGACGTCATTCGAGGACGTCTTCTTGCGGATCACGGAGGGCGCGGAATATCGAGCGACGTGACGAGTTCGCGATCCTCCGGTGGATCTCGGCGCGCACAATCCGGAACTGGCTGCGGTGGGCGAGCCGCAAGGTGTGGTTCTGGGCGACGATCGTCCTCTACAGCTTCCTCGCGATCCCGGTCCTCGTCGGGTTGATCGGCTCCAACGCTCGCCCCGAGACCCTCGGAGCGATCCCGTTCTCCTCCGGCCTGCTGGCGGTGCTCGTGCCGGGCGCGTACGCCTTGGTCGGCGTCGCGGTCGGCGCGTTGAGCCTCATCATCCGTCCTCCGGTCGCCGAGATCGTGTTCCCGGCACCGATTCGGCGGGCCTCGGTCGTCCAGGCCCGCGTCCGTCGGGCGTTCGTGCGGACGACGGGGGCGACCGGGGTCATGGCCCTGCTCGCGGGGCTCGTGATCGGGAAGTTCTTCACGGTCCCCGGGTGGCTCGAGGCATCACGGATCTTCGCGGTCTTTGCCCCGCTCGTCGGCACGATGTGGACGGGGGGCCTCCTCGTCGCGTACGGCCTGAATCGGTCGAAGGAGAAGACCCAGGTTTTGGTGGGCCTCACCGCCCTCGGCGTGTTCCTGCTGAGCGTCCCATCCGTCACCTTCCTGGACGGGAACCTATGGGACGATCCGCTCCTCATTCTGCTCGTGTCCCTGGCCATCCCGCCGGCGAAACTCCTGCTGGATTTCCCGCTCGGAGCCGCCGATATCCTCGCAATCTCCCTCGGGTGGGTCCTCTTCGCGGCGCTCCTGTTCCTGGCGCATGAGTGGCCCTACCAGGTCTACGAAGACTTCGGAGGGAGGCGAATGGGGTCCTTCGAGGCGCTGTCCCGCGAGCGAGCGCCGAGCTCGGAACTCGTCCGACGCATCGCCCTCCGATTGCGCGCGCGATACCGCGACGTCGGATCAGGCATGTGGGCCCTCGTCGGCCGGAACCTCACCGCCCTCCTGCGATTCCCATACGTCGTCGTGAACGGCGTGTTGGTCGGAACGGTCCTCTTTGTCGTGGCACCGGTGGGCGTCGCCGCGGACGCGGGCGGCATCCACGCCGCGGGGACCGTCGTCATGTTAGGCGTGATCTTCGCGGTCCTCCTGCAGATCGGCTCGCTCAGTCCGTCGAGCGAGATGCCCCAGCTCGAGACGATTCGCCTCCTCCCGCTTCGGCCTTCGCAGGTGATCGGCGGGTACCTGATTGCCGGCGCTGTCCTGCCGGCGGCCTTCGCGTCGGCAGTTGGTTTGGTCGCTGGATTCGTGGCGTCCTCGCCGCTCCTCGGCCTCCTCGGGTTCGGCGTCGTCGAATCCGTGGCGCTTGCGTCAATTAGCTGGGCCATCCTCGCGGGCACATTCGCACCGCCCCTATCCGTCGGGGAAATGGGTCTCCGGCAGGGAGGGATGATCTTCTCGCCGTGGGCACTCGTCATCGCGTTGTCAATCTCGATGGAGGGCTTTCCGCTGCTCGCCGTGTGGGGCGACCCGTCGACCTTCCTGATCGGAGGCATCATCATTGGGTTGAACGGATTCCTCGCGGGAATCGCTCTCGCCGCGGCCGCGGCTCGATTCGCACGGCCGCCACGCAAGTGACCATGGTCCGCAATCGGCCCCGCCAAAAGTTCCTTAATGATTCGGGTCCTTGCCCTCGTTGGTCCCCATGTCCCTCCTGTGCCCGATCGACTTTCGCTATGGGAGGCCGAAGATGCGGGGCATCTTCGAAGAAGACGCGCGGTTGCAGCGGCTCCTGTACGTCGAGGCGGCGCTCGCTCGGGCAGAGGCGAAGGTTGGGCTGATCCCGAAAGAGGCAGCGGCGGAAATCGCGAAGAAGGCCACGACGAAGAACGTCACGGTGAAGCGCGTCGAGGAACTCGAGAAGGATACCCGGCACGACCTCATGGCGGTCGTCCTCGCCCTCACGGAGGCTTGCGACGGCGACGCGCGGAAGTACGTCCACCTCGGCGCGACGAGCAGCGACATCCTCGATACCGCCACCGCGCTCCAGCTGGGCGACGCGATCCGACTCATCGACGACGACCTCGATGGCTTGATCGACGTCTTCGCATCGCTCGCCTCGAAGCACAAGCGCACGATCATGCTCGGCCGCACACACGGTCAGGCCGCCGTGCCGATCACGTTCGGATTGAAGATGGCCGTGTTCGCTTCGGAAGTCGCGCGGCAGCGCGAGCGGCTCCGGCAGGCGACCCCGCGGATCGTCGTGGGCAAGATGTCCGGGGCTGTCGGCACGGGCGCTGCGTTCGGGCCGCACGCCGCCGAGATCCAGAGGGCCGTCCTGGGCGACCTCGGCGTCGGCGTGGAGGACGCCGCGACCCAGGTCGTCGGCCGCGATCGCCACGCGGAGTTCGTCGGCGTGATTGCGAACCTCGCCGCCTCCCTGGAGAAGTTCTGCACGGAGGTGCGCAACCTCCAGCGCACGGAGATTGGGGAAGTCGCCGAGGCGTTCGAGGCGAAACAGGTCGGCAGCTCGACGATGGCGCAGAAGGAGAATCCGGTCGCCTCGGAGAACGTGTGCAGTCTCGCCCGGATCGTCCGCTCGCTCGTGACGCCGGCCCTCGAGAACGTGCCGCTGTGGCACGAGCGGGACCTGACGAACAGCGCGGCGGAACGAATCCTCCTGCCGCACGCCTGCGTCCTGATCGACGAGATGCTCGCGCGCACGACGGAGATCTTTCGCACGCTGCGCGCCTATCCGGACCGCATGAAGACGAACCTCGAGGCGACGAAAGGACAAGTCATGGCGGAGTCGGTGATGATCGCCCTCGTGGGTAAGGGGCTCGGACGGCAAGAGGCCCACAAGCTCGTCCGCGAGACGGCGCAGATGGCGCGATCGAAGGGAATCGATCTGCGGGACGCGCTCCTCGCGGAGCCGAAGGCGACGAAGCTACTCTCGAAGAAGGAGATCGATGTGGCAATGGACCCGGCCGCATACCTCGGGGACAGCGTGGCGATCGTTGACGCGGTCGTGAAGCGAGTGCACTAGTCCGTTCAAGGACGGAGCCACGCAATCCGCACTGGGCTAGGGATTGCCGCGGGATCCCCAATCGCGGTTGTCCCGCGAACCCTTAAGAATCATCCGAGGCTTTCGAACGCGATGCAGTTCGCCCGTGTCGTCGAAGCGTACGAGAAGATCGAGGCGACGACGAAACGGCTCGAGATGACGGACCTCCTCGTCGGTCTCTTGCGGGAGATCCCGAAGGAGGATCTCGACAAGGTCGTGTATCTCACGCAAGGGCGGATCCATCCCGACTACGAAGGCATCGAACTCGGCCTCGCGGAGAAGATGGTGATCCGGGTCCTCGTGCTTGCGACGGGGCTCGACGACGCCCGCGTGCAGAGGCTGTGGAAGGAAAAGGGGGACCTCGGTCTCGTCGCGGAAGAGGCGCTCGCCGCGCGTCGGCAGAAGCCGCTCGAGTCCACGCCGCTCACGACCGCGAAAGTGTACGCGAACTTGGACGCAATCGCCCGGGAATCGGGCGAAGGGAGTCAGGATCGGAAGATTCGTTTGCTGTCCGACCTGCTCGGCAACGCCACGCCAGGGGAGGCGAAGTACATCGTCCGCATGGTCGTCGGGCAGATGCGACTCGGCGTCGCGGACATGACGATCGTGGACGCGCTCGCCTCCGCCTACGCGACAAAGGCGGATCGAGACCGCGTCGAGCGCGCCTACAACGTGTCATCGGACCTCGGCGAGGTCGCGCGCGCGATCGCGGCGAAGGGTCTCGGCGGCCTGGAAGAAATCCATCTGAAACTGTTCCGCCCCATCCGCGCGATGCTCGCAGAACGGCTCGAGACGCTCGAGGAGATCTTCGAGCGGATGGGTGAGGCGGCCCTCGAGTACAAGTACGACGGCCTCCGGGTCCAGGCGCACGTCTCGCCGAACGAGATCAAGCTGTTCTCCCGCCACCTGGAGAACATCACGGGACAGTTTCCCGAGATCGTCGCAGGGCTGAAGGCCGCGATCCGAGGGAACGGGGCAATCGTGGAAGGCGAGGCCGTGCCGGTCGACCCGAACACGGGCGAGTTCCTCCCGTTCCAGGAGGTGAGCCGCCGGCGCGGGAGGAAGACGGAGGTCGAACGGATGGCGAAGGAGTTCCCGGTCACCCTGTTCGCCTTCGACTGTCTCCTCCGCGGGGACGAGGACTTGACCGCTCGGCCGTACACGGAGCGCCGCAAGGCGCTGGAAGCCGCGCTCACGCCGAATGAGGGGATCCGGCACTCGACGGTCCGCGTGACGGACGACGTCAAGCAGGCCGAAGCGTTCTTCGACGAGGCGCTCCAAGCGGGCTGCGAGGGGCTCATGGCGAAGGCGCTCGACTCGACCTACGACGCAGGCGCTCGCGGGTATCAGTGGATCAAGTTTAAGCGGGAGTACAGCGCCGCCTTGAGCGATACAATCGACCTCGTGATCGTCGGGGCGTTCGCGGGGCGCGGCAAGCGCGCCGGCTCCTATGGCGCACTCCTGATGGGGGCCTACGACGATCAGGCGGATACATTCCGGACGACGTGCAAGCTCGGCACGGGATTCGCCGACGAGACCTTGCTCGCGTTGCCCGAGAAACTCAAGGCCGCCAAGAGGGATCGCAAGCCCGCGCGGGTCGACTCGAAACTCGAGGCCGACGTCTGGTTCGAGCCGCAAACCGTCCTCGAAGTGCGGGGCGCAGAAATCACCGTGAGCCCTGTCCACACGTGCGCGTGGGGTGCAGTCCGCGAGGGCGCAGGACTCGCCGTGCGGTTCCCCCGGTTCACGGGGCGGTGGCGAGACGACAAGGGACCGGAAGACGCGACGACCGCGAAGGAACTCCTCGAGATGTATCGCCAGCAGCTCAAGCAGGCGAAGAAGCCGTCCGGATGACTACGGCATCCCGAACCGACCGGTCGTCGCCCGTCGGTGGAGGACCGTCTCCAGATCCGTGAGACGCGCGAGACGGATGAACCCAGGCGGCCCTACCGCAGTGTCGTAGAAAAGACCGCGATCAATCAGGGCCGTCGACAACCCGAGTGCGTCGGCGCCTCCCAAGTCGACCGGGGAGTCGGAGACGAAGATGCTTTCGCCGGGCGAAGCCTTCAATTCCTTCATCGCGGCTCGATAGATTTTCGGGTTCGGCTTGTACGCCCGCACCTTTTCGGAGATAATCGCGGCATCGAAAAGAGGCCGCAGGCCGAGGCGCTCCACCACGGGCGTGACGGCGTCGGTGTCGCCGTCCGTCACGAGCGCGAGGCCATCGGAGCGAGACCGGAGGGACCGAATCCAGTCGACCGAGGCGTCGTCGTGGAGGACGCACGTTTGGGCGAAGTCCGCCCATGCGCCGCTCACCAAGCGGCCAGAGTCGAAGGAAATGGCCCTTCCCGTGAGGAGTTCGGCGAGCGCCTCCGCCGCGAGGTCGCGCTGGGGGCGAAACTTTCGACCTTGCGCGCGCGGCAGTCGGTCCGCCGTCCGCCGCGCCCACTCTAGCGCGAGTCCGTCCGCCTGATCAGGAGCGATCCCCAGATCCACTTGGAGACGCTCCGACATCGAGGAACCGATGCCCCGAAGGTCAACCAAAGTCCCGCCGAGGTCAAAGAGGACGAATGATCTCGTTGTCAGTTCGGTCCCACCCGTCTATAGGTCATCCCGGAGACCGGAAAGAACACGGGTATTTATTTGGCGTTTCTTATATCGCAGACGACGTAGGGACGTCTGGATCGGACGATGGCGGACTGGATCAGCACGGTCCTCAAGAGCGCGCCCCTGGTCTCTGCGGCGGCGTGGCTGCTCCTAGCCGCCCTGCAGGTCTACCGTGACCGGTGGCACACCTGGACTGAGAGATTCTTCTTGCTCTCCTGTTTTTTCGCAGGTTTCTACGCGGTCGGCGACTGGCTTTTCTTTAACGCGGATCCAAACAGTCTGCGGGCGCTGGAAACCGCCGCCACGATCAGTCTCACGGGGCTCGTCCTCGCCGTGAACTTCTTCCTGCTTTTCACGCTCGTCTACGTGGATCGGATGAGACGTAGGTATTGGGCTTTCGTCTTCTTGACCGTGGCGGTGCTGATCATGGTGTGGACCACTTCGATTGAGAGCGTGGTCCCTCCGTCGGGCGGAGGCGTCCCGATCGCCATCTTCGCGCCGATCCCGTTCGCGCTTCTGCTCGTGTACGTCCTCGTGTACGCAATCATCGGAATCTGGAATCTGTACCGGCTCTACCGCATCGTCCGCGAGAGCAGCAAGATGCTCGCCAGGCGGGCCGCCGGGCTCATGGTCACGTTCACCCTCGTCTTGGTCTTGGGACTCGGGACGAACGGGCTCTTAGGCGTCATGCAGAACCATGATTTCCCGCCCCCTCTGTCGACGCTCCTCATCTTTGTGGCCGGGAGCGCCTACTACACGCTCTATCCCGTCGGCAGGCAACGGATCTCGGAAGCGATTCGTCTCTTTCAGGCCCGCCGGTACGCGATCAAGGCCGTCTTCCTCACCTATGGGGACGGCACCTTAATCGGCTCGAAAGTGCGGCCCGGGGAAAAGGTGGTCGACCAGGATTTGTTCGGTGCGACGCTCGACGTCATCCAGAATTTCATGCGCACTTCGTTCCCGATCCTCCGCGGGAAGAGCCTCAGTGCGATCACCCACGGGAGCTACACGCTGATCATGGAGCGCGGACGATACGCATACATCACCGTCGTCCTCGAGGGCGAGGAGTCGGACCAACTGCGACGCCAGATGAGGGACTTACTCCTCAATTTCGAGGCAGAGAACCGACAGGTCCTCATGAAGTGGCAAGGTGTACCGAGCGACGCGAAGGGGACGGAAGAGATGATGACCCAATTCTTCATCGAGTCGCCGCTCGTCTAAGCGTACACTTGGATGAGGCCGATCGGGGAACCGAGGACGAACAGTTTGCGGGGCTTCGGCGTGAGACGCACGATCTTCTGACGCAGCTTCAGCTCCCGTTCGCGGTAGCGCGCCTTGATCTCGTCGATCGACGCGTACTTCTTCGAGAGCGCCTCGCCTTGGTGCAGGAGCTTCGCCAGATACGTGACCGCGACCATCGCGGCGTACTCGTCGAAGTTCCAGTTGCTGTGCACGGTGCCGTTCTGCGAGTAGACGTACGCGGATTTTCGCATCCGGATCGGGATCCATCCACCCGCGATACCGAGCTTCGTGTGCCGCACCACGACGTCGATGGTCGGGAGGACCTCGAGCAACTTTCGTCCTTCCGCAGTGAGAAACCACTCCTCCTCGTAGTCCATCAGGAAGTGCGCGTCGAACTTCGGCTCCCTCGGCGGCGGGAATGCGCGGCGGAAGGTGTCTTCGAGCTCGTATCCTGGGTGGATCCCCTCGAGGCGGATCGCGAGGCCGTGGCGGCGCGCGTATTCGCGGAACGGCTCGATGCCCTTCGCCAGGATCTCCAGGAACCGCTTCGTGTCCTCCGGGCCGCGCTCGCGGTTGTACACGGTGTGTGTCAGGATCACGTTCGTCCGCGCGCCGAGGCTCGCGAGCGTGTGCACGAGGGCGAGGCAGTACAGGCCCGCGTCCGCCTCGACGTCGTACGCCACGGGGACGGACAGCGTCGACCGCGTGCCGTCGGGGATGTCGTACATCACAAGGTCCTGGATCCCCAGCAGCGCCTTCTCCGGCTCGATGCCGAGCCCGAGGGAATGGGAGAGGTTGTCCCACGAATCCGCGAACGCACCTCGAATCGCCTCGGGCGTGGCCAGTTGCAACGCCCCTCCACTCCGGGCCGGGAGTGGTGTTCGTCCGTCGACGTAGTCCGCCGACTCCACGAGGCTCTGAAACAACTCCTCATGGAGGCGGTGTTCCACGGCGTCGGGTTCGATGGAATCAGGGGGTTCCAGTCCTGGTTCTTCGGGGGGCGCAGGGCGCGCCTTCGACGAGATACTAGCGGTCACGGGCCACCCTCTCCCACTGTTACCAGAACTGATTACCACCTATTTAGATGCTACGGTTGATACCGAAAGATAGGATATGTTAAGAGTTATAGGAACCATCAAATACCGCCACGGCGTTCCCGGATCGATGTCCGGGACGGGGGACAAGGTGCAGTTCAACATCCGCGTGGACCGCACGGTCCTCGATCGGTTCCGGGAGTACTGCCGACGGAACGGCTTGGACCCGCACGGCCAGATCGTCCTCTTCATGAGGCGGGTCCTCGAGACGGAATTCGACTTTCAGGAACGGCTGTGGTCGGCGTTGAAGGAAGAGGGCTCGTGAAGAGCGAGGCCGGCAGCGGAGCGTCGAAGCGGCGCGCGAGGATCGCGAGGTCCCGACGCCCGATCGCCTCCGGGGCCGCCGTGAGGAAGAACCGGCATCCGTGGAGGCTCGCGATGTCGAGGCAGTCCTTCACGAACGGGAGCCACGTCTTCAGGTCGACGTAGAGGGCGACCTGTTCGAGCCCGACGAGGACGAGGTCGCTGCCTGGATGCGAGGAGGCGAAGTTCGTGAGGGTGCGCCGCGCCTCCGTGTCGAGCGCTTTCGGGCGCACGCACACGACGCCGGGCTGCGGGTGTTCCGTAATCCAGACGATTTCGAATCTCTCGCCATAGCGCACGCGCGCCTTCGACGGATGTTCCGTCGTGAAGAGCAGCCCGTGCCTCGCGCCGACGAGGGGCAACGCCACGGGGACGTCCTCGGCCGGGATCGTCAGGAGGACGGGATCCGTGGGGCCGCTCGACGCCGGCCCGGGCGCCTCGACGATCTCGAGGAACCGGTCGACGGACCCTCGGAGGATCGCGATCTGCTCCGGCGTGAAGGTCCCGACCCCCGCCGCCACGATCACGGTGCCCCGCGAAGCGCTCGCCTGGTTCGTCACGCGCTTCAGGAATCGCGCGACCGCGTCGAAGCCGGCGAAGGTCGCGAGGTAGTCGAGGTCGTCGAGGACGACCACCGTCCCCGGATTTTCGCGGAGGAACTTCAGGACCGTGTGGACGAGCTCGAAGTCGAGGCCGTTCGGGCGCACGGTCCGCTCTTCGCTCGACGCCGTCGTGACCCAGAGGATCGGCGTGCGCTCGAGCCCGAAGCGGGATGCGACGCGGCTCGGCGCGAGGCCGGTGACGCACAGGCCCGGCGTCGTCGAGACGATCTCCCGGAACGCGCCCATCGCGGCGGTCCGGCCGTTCTCGACGACGAGGTAGTTGAGGCCGCGCTCCAGGCGGTGCTTCGCGGCACTCGGGGCTTTCGCTTCGACGACCGGCGGAATTTCGAGATACTGATATCGCGCAACCGCGAAGGCGATGAAGACCGACCACATCATCGTGTACACGGATCCGAGGCCGAGCCGGGTGCCGCCCGCCGTCAGGAGAGGCCAGAAGAGCTCCGTCACCGCGGCCGGGACCGTCCCGAGCAGCAGGCCGAGGAGCACGACGCCTTGCACCCGACGACTCGGCGTCTTGCGGACCCGCCACCACGAACCAACGAAGAGCATGACGGAGGTGAACATCCACACGAAGAAGAGCGGCGCGAAGTACACGTACGTCGGCGCGACCCGGGCGCTCGGGCCCAGCCAATTCGAGGACATCCCGGCGATGATCAGGTCCGTCCCTACGACCAGGTAGGCCCAGGCGACGAACGGGAGATAGATCGCGAGCAGGACCCACGGTCGCCGGAAGCGAGGGGGCCGGGCCGGATACGTGACCGCGAGGTGGTACAACGCCGCCGGCACGAGGGTGATCGCCGTCCACACGACACGGGCCCAGACGAACAGGGCGTCGGGAGACATGGACGCGAACGAACGCAGCACCGCTTCGCCGAGGTCCCACGTGACGAAGGCGATCATCACGACGACCACGGCCCGGTTCGCGGGACCGCGCGGGTTCAGCCCGAAGACGTACGCGCCGAGGAACCCGCTCACGGCGAGGGCCGCGAGGGATAACACCCCGCCGCCGGTCAGCGTGAAAACGTCGGACGTCGTGGTCATTCGGACACGATCTCGAAGGTCCCGCGCTCGACGAGGAGCGGGTAGTAGTCCAAGTCGTGCTCGACCCCGCGCATCTTCACGACGCCGATGTACCGTCGCACGGAGGTGCTCATGCCGACGTCGACCTCGCGCATGCGCAGGTGGATGATCGTATCCGCGAGGAACTCCTCGACGCCGAAGTGCGCGAAGTTCACGCTGTCCCGGGGCATCTCCGAGACGAGGAACGTCGTCGCGTTCAGATCCCGCAACTCCTCGAAGAATTGGAAGATCTCGTTCCGCGGGCTCTCGAACGGGGCGAGGGCGTAAAGCGCATCAAGGCTGTCCAAACAGATGAGGTCGCAGCCCATCTCCTCTTTGTACCGTGCGAGCTGGCGACGTAGGCCGAGGAGCCACCGCGGCTGCTCCCGGACCTCCTCGATCTCCCGCCGCAGGCCGCGGACGTCGATGATGTGCACGCCTTTCGCGTGGCCCGGGTCCATGCCGAGGGACGTCATCTGCGACATCAGCGAGGCGCGGCTCTGCTCCATCGACAGGTAGAGCCCCGAGGCGCCGTGCTCCTTCGCCTCGTTGAAGAGGATGCGGTACACGAAGGACGACTTGAGGGATCCCGGCGGGCCCGCGACGAGGGCGATGTGCCCGCGCGGGATGCCGCCGCTGAGACGGTCGTCGAGGCCGACGACGTACGTCGATATCCGATCTGGAGTAGCCTCGGACAGCACAGAACCCCCTCCCGACCCGGACGGGCTGTACGGACATCGGTGTAGGCGAATAAAACGGTATCGCGCGTGTGCCCGGCGAGCCGATCCTCGGGGACGCCGCGGAACCATTAAGGCGACGTCGTTGTTCCTTCGGAGAATCCGATGCCCGCCACCGTGGCCGTCGGCACGCAGTTCGGGGACGAGGGCAAGGGCAAGATCATCGACTTCCTCGCGGACCGGGCGGACGTCGTCGTGCGGTTCCAGGGCGGGGCGAACGCTGGGCACACGGTCCAGGTGGGCGAGGAACTGTACGCCTTCCACCTCCTGCCATCAGGCGTGCTTCGCACGCGGACGATGAACGTCATCGGGAACGGCGTCGTCGTCGAACCCGCGCAGCTCCTCAAGGAGATCGACGAGACGCGCGAGCGCGGCCATCCCGTGAAGAACCTCCGCATCAGCGACCGTGCGCACGTCGTCATGCCGTACCACAAGATCCTCGATGCGCTCGAGGAGAAGCTGAAAGGAAACCTCGGGGCGGGCACGACCTTGCGCGGCATCGGACCCGCCTTCGAAGACAAGGTCGGACGCTTCGGCATCCGGATGGCCGACCTGATCGACCCCGAGACTCTACGGGCGAAACTCCGGACGATCGTGCCGATCAAGCAGCGGGTCATCGAGGCGTACGGCGGCGACGACCGCCTCGACCCCGAGTCGATGTTGGCGGAATCCACCGCATACGGGGAGCGGCTCGCGCCGTTCGTGATCGACACGTCCGCTTGGCTCGATGCGGCCCTGCACCGTGGGAAGCGCATCCTGTTCGAGGGCGCGCAAGGCACGCACCTCTGCATCGACCACGGCGTCTACCCGTACGGCACGTCGAGCGACTGCGTGGCGGGCGCCGCCTCGGTCGGCGCGGGCGTTGGGCCGCAATTCCTCACGGACATCCTCGGGGTCGCCAAGGCCTTCACGTCGAGGGTCGGCACGGGTCCGTTCCCGACGGAACTCGAGGGCCCGGTGGCGGAGCATCTCCGGGAGCGCGGGGGCGGGGAGTACGGCACGACGACCCGCCGGCCCCGACGGGTCGGATGGGTCGACCTCGTCATGCTCCGGATGTCCGTCCGCGTGAACGGGCTGACGGGCCTCGCCCTGACGAAGCTCGACGTCCTCGGAGGGCTCGACCGCGTCCGAGCGTGTATCGGCTACCGCCACGCGGGCGCGACCCTCAAGGAGTTCCCCGCGAGCATGCGCGTCCTGTCGGAGTGCGGCCCGATCTACCGCGACTTCGAGGGATGGCCCGAGTTCTCCGAGGCCGACTGGATCGGGATCGCGAAGAAGGGCCGGCGCGCGCTCCCGGAAGCGACGCGCAAGTTCGTCGCGTTCATCGAATCGCATCTGAAGGTCCCCGTCCGGATCGTGTCCGTCGGGCGGTCGCGCGCCGCGACGATCGGTCGGTGACCGACGTCACGGGATCGGCTCGGCGATGTCTGCGCCCACGATGCGCGCAAGACGCTCGCGCAACTCGCACGCCTTGCACACGGCGTGGACCGTCGGCTCACCGCACCGGGCGCACGCGTTGAGCGTCGCCGGCGGGTACTTCCCCTGGAGGAGCGGTCGCATCTCATCGTATCCGCGGAGGATCGCGTGGCGGGTCCCCGGGCTCTCCTCCTCGAGCCGGTGCACGATCTCCCGGAAGCGGCCGCGTTGCGCGCGCTCCGCGTACGGGCACGTCGCATCGTGGAACTCGATCCCCCGCAACATCGCGTACAGGTAGACCTCCTTCTCCGGGATCATCCGGAGCGGCTGGATCCGCGGCACGAGTCCCGGCTGGCGGACTTCATGGGGCCCGAGGCGCGCGAGCCTCTCGACGTCCCCCCGGGCGACGTTCATCAGGATCGACTGCGCGGTGTCGTCGAGGTTCAGGCCCGTCGCGACGTAGTCGGCGTCGAGCCCGCGGGCCGCGCGGTTCAGGGCATGCCGGCGGAAGGGACCGCAGTAGCTGCACGGGATCGCCCCCGGGTCGAGCGCGACGACGTCGTCCATCTCTCGGCCGACCGTGTCGGCATACGCGAGGACGCGGTGCTCGATCCCGAGCTTCGCGCAGAGGCGGCGTGCGTGCTCGATCCCTCCCGGCCGGTAGGAGGCGATCCCCTCGTCGATCGTGATCCCGATCAGTTCGACGTCGCGACGGTTCGCGAGGAACTTCGCGAGCAGGAACGCGGTCGCGCTCGAGTCCTTCCCGCCGCTCATCCCGATGGCGACGCGCTCGCCGCCGCGGAACTCGACTTGGGAGCGCACCTCCCGCTTCACGCGCCGTTCGACGAACCCGAGGAAGTGATCGCGACACAGGTGCTCGCCGCTGTACCGAATCCACTCGACGGAAGGCGCGTCGCAGCGGTCGCACGTCACGCGGCGTCGAAAGGGCGGCGGGGCTTAAGCCTTCACGGACCGGGCTGCCTCGGCGGCGCCGGTGGCATCGGAGCCGTCGGCGGGGCCGGCCCGGGGGGCGGGGTCACGGGAACGGCGGGCGGTGCCGTCCCCATGGACGGGAACGGGCGGACGATGAGGTCGTAGGCGACCGCCGCGAGGATGACGCCCCAAGGCGCCACGATCGCGCTCGCGAGGGCGGCGGCGACGAGCGAGACGGCCGGGTTGCGGAGGATGCCCGCAGGGGCGGCGATGGCGGTGGCGACGACGGCCCCAAGGAGAACCACGGCGAGGATCGCGCCGAACAGGGAGAGCCGATGGCCCTTCGTGATCGCCCAGCTCCGGCCCAACCCTCCGACCGCACCGACGCCTTCCATCATGACCACAGGCGCGTACAGGCTCATGCCCACGGATACGTAGAGCGCGATGATGCCGCCGACGACGAGGGCGATGAGAAGGCCGCAGACCAGGGTGAGGGTGGCATTCGTGGGCCCCCCGACCGCGCCGAACGAACCGACGACGAGCCCGAGGAGGAGAATCAGCGGCACGACGACGAGGGCGAGGACGATCAGCGCCAGGAGGAGGTTGGCGCCGAGGATGCTCAGGAACCGCTGGATGCCTCGACGGATCGCATCCTCGACGTTCATCGATTCGCCACGGAACCGGCGCACCGCGAATTCGGTCATCCCTCCCAGGACCACGCTGCTCAGGATCGTGGAGGCGACGACCCCGGCCACCGCAAGGAGGAGGAGGGAAAGCAAGGTCGTGCCGCTCGGAATCTCGGACGGAGTCCCGGGGACGAATCCGGTGCCGGTCCCGAATCTGTTGAGCACGGCGAGGGACAACGCGCCGCCGATCACCCCCGAGATCGCCGCGAGCACGAGGTATACGACGAAATACGGGACGAAGTTCTTCGACCAGACCTCGAAGGTCCCGGAGAGCATGTCGCCCGCCCCGCTGCCGCGCATCGGGGGACCCCACGCATAGGGCGGGTAGCCGCCCGGGTACGCCGGCGGGACGGGCATCGGATATGCGGGCGGCGGCGAATACGCCGGGGGATACGCAGGCGGATATGCGGGCGGATACGAGGGCGGCAGAGGAGCGGGACCCGTCGGAGACAGCCGCGTCCCACACGTGAGGCAGAAGTTGTTCGACGGCGCATTGGGGGCCCCGCAGGTCGGACACGCGATCGGCGCGGACACCGCGATTCCCCTCTTCGCCCGGCATCGGGCCGCGGGGTAGTTGAGCCTTTTGGCGGCGTGTCGTCGGCGTCCTGATTATGCCGCGTGAGAACCGCCGCGGTTCCTTTATTTGCGACGGCCGGGATTCGGTCCCTCTTCCCGCGGAGGGAACGCGACGGACATCAACCAGCTCGGGCTCCTGCTCATGGGCGTCGTCCTCGGATGGTTCCTCCTGTTCGCGGTCCGCCGGTACCGGGTGCAGTGGGGCGCCTTCGCCGCTTTCATCGCGGTCGTTTTCGGCGTCGGCATGCTCTCGTTCCTGTACCTACGCGAGCTGCTCGGGTACTACGGAATCGGCATCTTCCTCGGCTTCGTCTCGAACATGGTCGTCCGGGTCGCCGGCACGACGGCGGGCGGGAAGCTCGGCGAAGGCCTCCTCGAAATCAGCGCGTTCGAGCGGAAGGAGTGAGGCATGCCGCAGGACGGCGTGCAGGCGGCGAAATCGATCCATGAGGGGGCCCTCTTCGCCCGGGCGAACGTCGTCGGTGTGGCGGTCGGGACCAAGGTCATCGGGGGCCAGGAGACGACGGAGCGGTGCGTCGTGGTCTTCGTCGAGCGGAAGCGGCGGGAAGACGAGCTCCGGAGGCGGGACATCGTCCCACGCGACCTCGGAGGCGTCCGGACGGATGTCGTCGAGACGGGACGGTTCCGGGCGCTGCGGATCCTCGAGCCGGAGGCCGTGGACCGCACCCGAGCCGTCCGCCCCGCGCCGGGCGGCGTGAGCATCGGCCACGTCCTCATCACGGCCGGAACGCTCGGGGTCGCGGCCCACCGTCGGGGGCGTCCGATCATCCTATCGAACAACCACGTCCTGGCGAACGCGAACGACGCGCGTCCGGGCGACCTGATCCTGCAACCCGGCCCCGCGGACGGAGGGCGCACGCAAGACGCGATCGGACGCCTGACGGACTTCGTGCCCATCCAGTTCAACGAGGGGCGCCTCGGGGCGATCGGTCGGCTCCTCGAACGGGCGCTCCGCCCGGCCCTGGCCGCCGCCGGACTCGGACTGAAGCGGCTCCCGAGCGGGAGGACGAACCTGATCGACGCCGCCATCGCGGACCCGATCTCGGCGGACCTCCTGGACCCGGAGATCCTCGGCATCGGCCGCGTCGCCGGGGCGGCTGAGGCGTCGATCGGCATGCGCGTCCGGAAGAGCGGTCGGACGACGTCGACGACGGAGGGCCGGATCTCGGCGCTCGACGCGGTCGTCGAGGTCGATTACGGCGGGAAGACCGCGGTCTTCCGTCAGCAACTCGTGAGCAATCTCCTGTCGCGAGGCGGGGACAGCGGCTCGCTCGTCGTGGACGACCGGAACCGCGGCGTGGGACTGCTCTTCGCGGGCGGCTCGACGACGACGCTGATGAACCCGATCGGCGCGGTCTTGCAGTTTCTCGAGCTCTCGCTGTCGTAGGTTCCGCGACCCCCGCCAAAGCCTTATTACGCATGCGCCGGATTCCGCGCGTCGGGGGAGCGATGAAGGAAATCTGGGTCGAGAGGTATCGACCGAAGACCCTGGGCGAAGTCGTCGGCCAGGACGACATCGTCGAGCGCCTTCAATCGTACGCCAAGGCGGCGAACCTGCCGCACCTCCTCTTCGCCGGTCCCGCAGGCACGGGCAAGACGACGTGCGCAATCGCCCTCGCGCGCGACATGTACGGCGAGGACTGGAAACAGAATTACTACGAGCTAAACAGCAGCGACGAGCGCGGCATCGATGTGGTCCGATCGAAAATCAAGGAGATCGCGCGCATCGCACCGTTCGGCGGCACGGAGTTCAAGATCATCTTCCTCGACGAGGCGGACAACTTGACCGCGGACGCGCAGGCCGCCCTGCGCCGGACGATGGAGACATACTCGAAGACGTCGCGGTTCATCTTGTCCGCGAACTATTCGTCGCGGCTCATCGAGCCGATCCAGTCGCGCACCGCCGTGTTCCGATTCCGGCCGCTTCGGCCGGAGGCGATCCGCGAATACCTCGGCCGCATTGCGAAGGCGGAGAAGCTCAAGATCACGGACGATGGGATGGACGCGCTCATCTACATCGCGGAGGGAGACATGCGCCGCGCGGTGAATTCCCTCCAGGTCGCCGCATCGCTCGGTTCGACGATCGACGCAGACGTGCTGTACAAGGTCGCGAGCACGATCAAGCCGGAAGAAGTCAAGGGACTCATCGAGAAGGCCCTGACCGGCGACTTCCTCCGGGCCCGCGAGGTGCTCGACCGCCTGCTGATCGAATACGGCGTCTCGGGAGAGGACATCCTCCGGCAACTCCATCGTTCCGTGTTCGACATGAACGTCCCGGACGAGTACAAGGTCCGCCTGCTCGATCGGATCGGAGAGACGGACTTCCGCCTCATCGAAGGCAGCAACGAACGCATCCAGCTCGAGGCGCTCCTCGCCCACTTCGCGCTCATCGGACAGGAACTGAACAAGAAGTGATCACGCCGCGAGGACGGGCGTCCAGGCGGCGTACGCGGCCTGGTCTTTCGGCGAGGCGGCGATCATCTTCGCGAGCGCCATCGCGACCTCCGGCGGCCTCGTCGCGAGGAACTCCGTCGCGCAGACGTCCGCGAAGATCAGGTTAATCCCGTCGTTCGTGATCGCAGAGTCGCGCGCGGCGTAATTCGCGAGGACGTCCGTCAGCCGGGAAGCGGAATATCCGTGCGCCACGTACGACCGGGTTCGCGCCACCGCCTCCATGGGCTTGCGCGCATCGAAATCGCCCGCGAGGTGGCAGAGCGCCTCGCCTTCCCCCGGCGGATCCGATCCCGACGTCGGCGCGATCGGCGGCTCCGGAGAGCGGACCCGCAAGCCCGCCTGGAAGAGGGCGTAGAGTCGCTCCGAGGTGCGGCTGAACCCGAGGACGAACCGGGCCGCGTGGACGAACATCAAGGCTCGCGCCGTTCCGAGGTCGTAGCCGCCCGAAGCGATGACGCGATTCGCCGCTTCGACCACCAAGCCTTCCGCGATCGACGTGGCCGCGTACCCGTCGTGAAGGGTCGCGAGCGATGCTTTGACGCAGGTGGTGGGGTCTTGGGCGGACGCGATCGCGCGCACGCGAGCCCGACCGGTCTCATCGAGCGGACGGCCGCCGGCCGCAAGCGTCTCAAGATCGACCCAGTCCTTTCCGAGGACGGACATGATCAGATCGTACGACGTACGGTCGCGGGGACCCTTCACGAGGTATTGCACGGCCGGCCGCAGGATCGCCCGCGCCTCGTCGAAGCCGAGCGAGCGGGCGAGCTGCCACGCCTTCACCGCGAGGAAGAACTTCCGGCCGGCCTCGCCCATGTCTTCGACCGCCGCGCGGAACAGCATGTCGCCCGCCATCCTCCGTTCCCACCCTTCGTCGATCATCCCGAGGAAGATCGATTCCGCTTCGACGGGATCGCCCGCCCGGACCGCGAACAGGAAGGACCGACCGAGGTGCGTGACTTCCCCGGAGACGACGAGGGGCGGCTTCGCCGCCACGGGGGCTTTCTTCTCCGACGCGATGAAGGCGATCCCCTGAAGCGTCGGAAGCGGGTGGAAGTGCGGTTGCATCCGAGCGAGCAGATTCGCCGCGGCGGCGAGCACGGCGAGGCCGCGGGGCGCGACGCCGTCGTAGCGCGGGGCCGCTCCGCGGGCTGCGGCGCGGATCACCTCGAGAGGGGGCGTCTTCGCGGCGAGCGCCTTCACCGCCGCGTCGACGGCCTCCCGCTCCCGGGACGAGCGGACCGCGGATTCGATCTTCTCCAGGAGGGACGAGGCGTCCGCCGCCGCCATCGAGCGCGACGCATCTCGGGTGGCTTAGAAATACCTTCGCGCGCGCCGCGACGAACCCGCAGGACGTGCGGTCTCTGACGCCAGACGCGCGCCTCCGATCGACCGAGCGCAACGGTCAAATCCAACCGGCTCTTAGGGGCCGCGCGGGCGAGGCGCTTGGCGACGCGGTTCGCGTTCTGGCGGAAGATCGAGGAGGACGCGCTCGCGGAGAAACACGCCCAGCCCGGCCTCTTGTCCGACTTCATCCTCGGCAGCCAGGACGGACTCGTGAACGTGCTCGGCGTGATCCTCGGCGTCGCGGTCTCCGCGCGGACCCTCGGCGTCTCCGACCCGCTGACGATCATCCTCGCCGGCGGACTCGCGGCGACGTTCGCCGAGTCGATCTCGATGGGCGCGGTCGCGTATACGTCGACGCTCGCGCGGCGGGATCACTACCTCAGCGAGGTCGAGCGGGAGAAGCGGGAGATGGTGGAGCTCCCGGACCTGGAGCGGCAGGAGGTCCGCGAAATCCTGGAGCGTTGGGACTTCCACGGACCGGAACTCGACGACATGCTCGAGCGGATCGTGTCGAAGCCGAAAGCGTGGCTCGAGCTGATGATGTCCCACGAGCTCAACCTCGCGCCGGTGGACCCGACGCAGGCCCGGAAGAGCGCGGTCCTCGTCGGGTTCGCCGCGATCGTGGGCTCGCTCATCCCGCTCCTCCCGTTCGTCGTGATCGGGTCGGACATCCTCCTGGGGATCGCCGTCTCCCTGGTCGTCAGCACCCTCGCGCTGTTCGCGATCGGTTGGTGGAAGGCGCGGACGACGGTCGGACGACCGGGACGCAGCGGCGCGCAGATGGCGGTCATCGGGATCGCCTCCGCGATCGCGGGCTTCGGGATCGCCTATCTCGTGAGCGGCGGCCGCGGTATCTAGGGAGGCGAGTGCGGTGCGCGGGATTTGAACCCGCCTTATAGCCTTGGCAAGGCTATGTCCTAACCAGACTAGACTAGCACCGCGTGAAGGGGGACGAAGGCGAAAGGCTTTGAAAAGATTGCGGGACCGCGTCCGAGGAGGGGTCCCCTCCGCGGAGACGACGGCCACGCGTACGCACTCGGCCCCCCTCGCGCGCTCGCGCGGAAGCGAATCCGTCCGGGCAAGATCACCGTGACCCCGGATCAATGGCGCGTCCCCTCCTCATGCGGGGCTCCGCGAGCGGAGGAAGGAGTGCGGATGGCCACCGGCAGGGAAAGTGGAAGTGCGGCCTATTGCGCCTGTGCCGCTGTCAAGGTGATTTTTGCACCGATGCCTTTATTTGAGCAAAACCGGGTGTCGCCGCCACCCGGGATGGGATTCAAATGACACACGCCCGAATGACAATCGTCCTCGTCGTGAGCTTGGCCTTTGCCCTCTTGGCAGCCGCCGCTTTCGCGCCTCCCGTGGCGGCGACAACCGTGAATTACACTCTCTACGGCGGCCGCGGGGCCGCGGCTCCGGGCACCGGATGGAGCTTCAACGACACGCTCCTGAGCATCCCCGGACCGAACCTCACCGCGACGGTGGGCGAGACCGTCGTCATCACGGTGAACGCCACCGACGGACGGGCACACAGTTGGTACCTCGACTACAACAACAGCGGCACGTGGGACACCGCGGTCGAACCCGGCGCGGACTTCCCCAACGCCACGGGAGCAGCTGTCACGTTCAGCTTCGCGGCGGATCGGAACGGCACGTTCCAGTACCGGTCTAGCCACAAAGGCGATGTCGCGATGGTGGGCACGTTCATCATCTCGCCGGCCAGCGGCCTGCTCGGCGACAACACCGTGCTGGTGATCGCGGGCTCCGTCGTCATCATCGTCGCGGTCCTCGCCTTCGCCGCGTTCTTCTGGCGCCGGATGAAGACCCCGCCTCCGCCGAAGAAAGAGTGAAGTCGGGCGCGGCACCCCCGCGCCCATCGCCTTCTTTAGTCCCCGCCGCATGGCGGACGGCGTGGCGAAGCTCTCCGACATCGGCGAGCGCGCAGCGATCGAGGTGCTCGCGCGCATCTACGACCGAGGCCAGCCGATCGGCCTGGGCCACGACTGCGGGGCGGTCGAGTGGGGCGACGACTACCTCGTCGTCACGACGGACGTCGTGAACGCGAAGACGCACATCCCGCCGGGCGCGACGCCGCAGCAGATCGGCTGGTACGCGACCGCCGTCAACCTGAGCGACATCGCCGCCGCGGGCGCTCGGCCTCTCGGCTTCGTTGCGGCGCTCTCGATGCCCCCCTCGACCGACGTCGAGTTTCTCCGGGGCCTGGGGCAGGGCATGGAGGAGTGCGTCCGGGAGTTCGGCATCGCGGTGCTCGGCGGGGACACGAAGGAGGCGGACACGGTCTCGATCGCGGGCACGGCGTTCGGTCGCGTGCGGAAAGACCGCATCCTCTTGAGGACCGGCGCGCGGCCGGGGGACGCGATCGTCGTCACGGGGGACCTGGGCCGCGCGGGCCACGCGATGCGGATCCTCCGGGACCCGTCCGCCGGCCGGACGGAGGCGCTCAACCAGCTCCTCCGGCCGTATCCGCGGATCTTTGACGGCATGTTCTTCTCCGAGTGCGGCGCCGTGACGAGTTGCATGGACATCTCCGACGGCCTCGGGGCGAGCCTTGCGCAGATGGCGGCGATGACGCACCTCGCGTACCAGGTCGACGAGGCGTCCCTCCCGGCCTACCGCGGCCTCGGGTCCCTTCCTCCCGCGGTCGCGAGGGACCTGCTCCTGTACTACGGCGGGGACTACGAGCTCATCGCGACGGTCCGCGCGGACGGCATCCAGACCGTCCTCGAACGGTACGCTCAGGCGAAGCCCTCCGAGCGAAATCGGCTCACGGTGATCGGCAAGGTCGCCGCCTCCGGCGGGAACGTCCTCGTCACGAAATCGGGGGTGGAACCGCTCCTGAACAAAGGCTGGGAGCACTTCCGTCCCTCTGCGATTCGGTAACGCCTGCCAAAGGATTTTAACCCGAAACGGCCCGTGTATGGTGGATGATTTCGGAGCGGGAGATCCTCGATGTCCGCGAGCCGCCGGGCAAGGCGATGGGCAAGGTCGCCGAACTCTGGAGGTCGGTCGAGGGCACGAACAAGATCATGTGCACCGCGTGCGCGCGGTACTGCAAGATTGGCGAAGGCCAGGTCGGACTCTGCGGGATCCGCGGCGTGCACGAGGGGAAGCTCTGGCTCTATGTGTATGGGCGCGTCATCACGGGCCACGTCGATCCGATCGAGAAGAAACCCGTGTCACACTGGCGGCCGGGATCGAAGATCTTCAGCATCGCGACGACCGGGTGTAATTGGCTCTGCCACCCGGCGGGAACCCCGATTTCGCTCCTCGACGGAGACACGAAACCAGTCGAGGAGGTCGTCGCGGGAGACATCCTCAAGTCGTTGGACACCCGTGATCGGGTCACGCTGCCGGCCGTTGTCACTGCGGCGGGCAAACGGAAGGCCGCCTCTTTTCGTGTGTCGGTGAATGGCCTTCAGGACCCTTTCTTCGCCACCCGAGAGCATCCTGTCCTAACGCCGATCGGATGGCGGCCCGTGGAGAGTCTGAAGCCAGGTGACGCAGTCCTCATCTCCCGAGGGACGACAACTCGGATTGCCCCTCCCGCTAAGTCAATCCCGATCCCTGATCATTCTACTTCAATTCACCCTGAGGCAACCTCGCGGTTCTTGAGGGAGTGGCACGGTTTCTCCGGTAGTGCAACTCGGTATGACTGGGCGACCGTCCGCTCGGTCCGGTCAGAAGCCCCCCTGGAGCAAGTGTATAGTTTCGAGTGCGTTCCCTTCCATAACTACGTCGCTGGACACGTCGTCGCCCACAATTGCCGCTATTGCTTCCTCCCGGGAACTCGTGTATTGACCGACGAGGGCCACGTCGAGATTGATCAGCTCTTTCGCGAGGCGCGGCCTACGGACGATCCTGAAATCCGAATCGTTTCCGAGCGACTCGCCCTGACCCATCGGGGACGCTGGCGACAGATCCGGAAGGCCTTTGAGCATCTGTATTCCGGTCCGGTTCTCCGGATCCGGCCATTCTACCTACCCGGATTCGAGTGCACGCCCGATCATTCGGTGTTTGCGTCGATCGGAGGTGGCCGTGTAACCAAGGTAGAGGCGCAAAAACTCCGGGTGGGCGATTTCCTCGCTGTACCTCTGCCGAAATCGAGCCGAGAGGATCCTCTGGATGTCGAGAAGCTTCTGCGTAGCGAGAATCAGCCCTCGTATCGCAGGGGTGGCGACTTACAGAGGGTCCATGGCCGTGTCCGGCGTTCGGCGGAGCGTGGACTCGGGGTGCCCGCTCTTCTCCATATCACGCCACGCGTGGCACGCCTGTTCGGGTACTACTGCGCCGAGGGATCGCTCGCTTGGGCGCAGAGAAGGCCGAACAGCGGATCCGTGTGGTTCAGTTTTGGCGCAAGCGAGGAAACTCGAATTCGCGAAGTGGAGAAAATCCTGAGAGAGGTCTTTGGAGTTCGTCCACGTCGGGTTCGACAGAAGAACCGGATCGCGGTCATCGCTCCCGGGGCCGGCCTCGCGAAGATTTTTCACCGTTCTTGCGGCGACTCAAGCGCGACCAAACGAGTGCCCGATTTCATCCTTCAATCCACGAACCGGCGAGTTCTGAAGGCCTTTCTCGCGGGGTATCTCAATGGGGACGGCTACGTTACCAAAGGCAAAGGTGGATTCGTCCTCGGCAGTACTTCCGTTTCTCCGGTCCTCACCTATGGAATCGCGCAGATTCTCTTGACGCTGGGCGAAGTACCACGAGTCTATCGCTCCCACAATGACCCACACTACGAGATCGAGGGTCGGACAGTCAACCGCTCGGACGACTATATGATGCGGCTCCTTGTTGACGAGGTAGAGGTGACTCCACAGGAAATCGAATGGCAAGCGTCGGAAGCGCGTGTCGTGCGACGGAAGGGCCATCTGCTCATTCCGATCCGAGAGATATCCCGCTTCGACTACGTCGGCCCGGTCTACAACATCGAAGTGGATGACGACCACAGTTACACCTCGAACTTCATGGCTGTCGCCAATTGCCAGAACGCGGATATCTCCCAACGTCGCAAGGTCGAGGGCATCGAGGTCGAGCCGCAAGACGTCGTCCGCATGACGCTCGAGCAAGGCTGCCAAGGCCTCGCGTACACCTACAACCAGCCGACGATCTTCATCGAGTTCGCGCGGGACATCGGCATGATGGCCCGGAAGGCAGGGCTCATCAACATTTTCGTGTCGAACGGGTACGACACCCCGGAGACTGTCGCGGAGATGCCGAAGTTCCTCGACTGCGTGACGGTGGACTTCAAGGGATCCGGCGAGACGAACTTCGTCCGCAAGTACATCAACATCCCGAACGCGGACCCGATCTTCCAGACGCTCCTCGACACGCGAGACACGAAGAAGATCCACATCGAGATCACGGACCTCATCGTACCGCAAGTCGGCGACAACCTCGATGCTGCCCGCCACCTGTCGAAATGGGTGTACGACAACCTCGGTCCCGACACCCCGATCCACTTCTTGCGGTTCCACCCGGACTACAAGATGATGGAGTTCCCCTGGACGCCCGTCGAAACGCTCGAGAAGCACTGCGCGGTCGCGAAGGAGGAAGGCCTGAAGTACGTCTACATCGGGAACATGTCGGGCCATCGGCTCGAGAACACGTACTGCCCGGGCTGTGGTGCGGTCGCGATCAAGCGGTACGGGTTCGACATCACCGGCTGGTACCTCGACAAGGACAACAAGTGCAAGAAGTGCGGGTACCAACTCGCGATCTTCGGCCGGCTCGAGCGCACCGCGAAAGAGAACCGCTTCTACAGCGTGCTGTACCACCGCTGACGAGCAAGGAAAACGTTGGTCCGTCGCGCCTAGGCCACTCGTCTCCGCTTTCGCATCACTACGAAGCCGCTGACGACCGCGACGGTGATCACGGCCAGGACGATCGCGTAGAGGGGCGCCGCGCCGTACGGGCCCGACGAGCTGAGCGGGTTCGTGTCGACCCGCACCGTGAATGCCGTGGACGCTTCGTTCCCCGCCCGATCGATCGCCCGAATCACGATCGTGTGCAATCCGTCCGCCAGCTGGAACGAAGCCAATCGATGAGTTCCGACGGACTCGAAGGTGCCGCCATCCACCCGGACCTCGTAATGATCGATTCCCGATCCCGCGTCGGTCCCGGTCCACGAGAAGGTCACCTGGGACGTCGTGACGAGACGAGCCGGCGGGGCCGAGACGACCGGTGCGATCGTGTCGATGCGCACGAATGTCGATTGGATCGACCCTCGGTGCCCGGCCGAATCGACCGCGACGTACTCGAGCGTGTGGTCCCCCTCTGCCGTGAGCAGGAAGGATCCGGCGTACGTCTGCCACGCGCCGCCGTCGATCCGATAGAATATGGAGGCGACGCCGCTCAACGCGTCCGAGGCGGTGATCTCTATTGGAATCGGCGAGGTGTACCAGCCGGAGGCCGCAGGCGGAGGAAGCGACGCGCTCACCGTCGGAGCCGCGGAGTCGATGGAAACCGTCTGCGTCTGGACCTCCTCTTGAAGGCCCGAGTCATCAACGGCGTAGTAGTCGAACATGTGCACGCCGGTATCGAAGAGGAGCGGGCTTGTGTACCTCGTCCAGCTGCCGCCATCCACGCGAACCCAGATCGTCGGCGTTCCGAGCGCGTCGGTCGCCGCGAGCGTCACTTGCACGGCGCCGACGTACCATCCGTTCTCTCCCGGCGGTCCCGCGATTTCCGCGGTCGTGATCGGGGGCGTCGTGTCGATCCCGAACGACCTCGAGACCACCCAGCCGCTCGTTCCCGCAACGTCGACCGCGTACGCATCCACGGTGTGCTCGCCCTCGCCGACATCGAAAGGTGCGGAATACGTCGCCCAAGTGCCGCCGTCGAGACGATACTGGATCGAGTCGACGCCGCTCCCTGCGTCCGTTGCGGCGATGTCGACCGTCACGATTGAATGGAACCAGTAGTCGTCACCCGCGGCGCCGTCGAGGGAGATCGTGGTCAGCGGGGCCGTCGTGTCGATCCGGAATCCGACTCTGTGCGACCCCTCGACGTTCCCCGCGTTGTCGGTCGAGTAGAAGTCGACCGTGTGCTCGCCGGTGCCGCGGACCGCTATCCGCGACCCGTACGTCTGCCAGGCGCCCCCGTCCACACGGAACGAGGTCGACGCCACGCCGCTGTTGTCGTCCGAGGCCGTGAGCGTGACGTAGACGGTGGACAGCCACCAGCCCTCGTTCCCGAGGTGCCCCGAGAGGGAGGCGCTCGTCACCGGAGGCGTCCCGTCGGGCTCGGCGAAAACCGCGCCCGAACGGGGCCCCTCGCCGTACGCGTTGATCGCACTCAGCTGGTAGTAGTACGTCTCGCCGTTCGTCACGTTCGAGTCGGTCCACGTGTCGACGTTGCCGACCTCTGCGAACAGCGCCTCCTGTCCCGGGGCCGTGGAGCGGTAGATGCGGTAGCCGGTGATCGGGGACATGCCGTCGTCCGGAGGAGCCCGCCAGTGAAGCTCGAGAGTTCCGTTGCCCGGCCGGATCCAGATGTCGTCCGGCGCCGAGGGGGGGCCGGGCGCGGTGGCGAGCGCCCACGTGTCGTTGTAGTCATCCCCGCTGCCGCCGCCGAACATGATCGTCCGCGCGGACTGCGAATCGTACGCCATCCCCTGGAACGCATGGTCGGGCGGAGAGTGGTGCGGGCGCAGGAGGCTCCAGGTGTTGTTCGCGGAATCGTACGCCCACGTGTAAGTATCGCCGCCCGGCGCCCCTCCGAAGAGGATGCATCGATCGACCCCGGAATCGTAGGAGAAGCCCATCCCCCATTTTCCGGACGGCGATTCGGGCGGGCTCACGTTCGTCCACGTGTTCGTGTCGAAGTCGTACGCCCAGGTGTCGTTGTAGGGTGAGTCGAGCCCCGGTCCTTGAACGCCGCCGAACAGGATGATCCGGTCCGCCTTCGAATCGTACGCCATGCCGGGCGATCGCCGCCCGGGCGGCGCGACGGCAGGCGTCATGTTCGTCCACCGGTTCTGGGTCGCGTCGTACGCCCATGTCTCGTTATCGTATCGGTTTTCGATTGTGTGGCCACCGAAAAGGATCGTTCGGGCCGACTGCGCATCGTACGCCATGCCCTGCCTCGATCGCGCGGACGGATGCTCGGCCGGGCTGAGGTTCGTCCAGGTATTCGATGAGAAATCGTACGCCCACGTCTCGTTCGAGTACGTTCCATCGCTCACGGTCCCCACCCATCCTCCGAACAGGATCGTCTGCCGGGATCCGCTGTCGTACGCGGCGCGGTCGAGCCAGCCCGCGGGGGGATGCGCGTCCGGGTTCCGGTCCGTCCACGTGTTCGTGTCGAAGTCGTACGCCCACGTCTCATCGGTCCCGTGATCGCCGCCGACGTAGCCGCCGAACACGATCATGCGATGGGCGTCGGAGTCGTAGACCATTGCCATGTTCGCAAACGCGGCCGGCGCATCGCTCGGGTCCATGTTCGTCCAATCGGTCTCGGACCCGAACGGCAGCGAGTTCGGCAGCACGGCGCCTCGGGCCGACGCGGTCCCGTAGAAGTCGCCCGCGAGCGTGCCGACTGAGAGCAGTACGGCAACCGTCGCGACGGGGAAGAGTCCCCGCAAATCCCTCTCTCCCGATCCCCATCGGCCTCCAGCTACTTGGCGTTTCCTCAGGGACGGCACGGGGCGGCCCACGCGGCCCGCTCCACGTCCTCGCGGCCGCCGCGGAACAAGAGCTATATAACGAAGGGCGCATCGGCCCGGCATTCGGAGGGGCCCTCCTTGCCCGTCGCGGTGGAAGCATTGCGGAAGATGCTCCGGGAGTTCAACGGCCGGACGGGCGCTCGCATGTCCGCGGTCGTCTCGCGCTCCGGCGTGCCGGTCGCATCCTCGATGCCCGAGGACGTCCAGGTCGACAACTTCGCGACGATGGCGGCGACTCTTCTCGGCGCGCTCGAGGTGATCTACTCGACGCTCGACGTGGACGCGCCGAACAACGTCACGGTCGAGGCGGAAGGCGGCATCCTCACGGTCCGCGAGGTGACGGGGAAGATGTTCTTCGTCGCGCTCGCGGAGGAGCGCACCGCCGCGGACGCGAAGGCGATCGACGAGGCGATCGCTAAGGCGAAAGGACTCCTCGGAGAGGCCTAGGGACTCGCGCGATGTTGGTGGGGGATCTTCGAGAGGACCCCCGACCGCAGCCGACGATAGCGGTCCGAGCGGCGGCTCATCCACTCCATCGCGGCGGCGAGGGCGATTCCGAGCACGGCGCCCGCGATGACGTCGGACGGCCAGTGCACGCCGAGGTAAATCCGGCTCAGGCCGACGAGGAACGCGAAGGCGAACGCGGCTCCGCCCGCGCGCCGGCGGAACCGAGAGGCGACGAACGTCGCCAAGGCGAACGCGCGGGATGCGTGACCGCTCGGGAACGAGGGATCGATCTCGGTGTCGCAACCGAAGCCCGCGATCCACCGGACGTTGCTCAGGACCTCGCATGGCCGCGGGCGCCCGATCGCGAACTTCAGCGCTTCGGTCACGACGATCGCGATTCCGAGGAGGACGAGGAGATCGAAGGCGGCCTCGCGATGACCCCGCCACCACAGCGGGACGACGAGGAGCGCGACGACGTACCCCGCGCCGAGGATCGTGAAGGCCACCATGGCGGCGTCCGCGATTGCGTTCGTCCCGGCGAGGTTCAGCGCGCGGAACCATCGCTCGTCCGGACCGACCGAGACGGTCGCGAGGAGAGGTTGCACGCGCGCCCGGATGGTCCGTCTCCCTTAAAGCCGCGGGGCATCGGCAATCCTCAAAGGCCCGGTCCGTCTTCGCGGCCGACTTGATGGACCGGACACGCGAGGTCTACGAGCGACTCCTCGAGCACTACGGTCCGCAGGGGTGGTGGCCCGCCGACACGCCGTTCGAGGTGATCGTCGGCGCGCTCCTGATGCCGCAGACTGCATGGCGGAACGCCGAGGCGGCAATCCGGAACCTCAAGGCGGCGGGCCTCTTCGATCCGTCGACGATCGCGGGTGCGCCGATCCCGATCCTCCGGAGGCACGTGCGCGTCGCGGGCCTCTACCACACGAAACCGGCGAGGCTGAAGGCGTTCTGCCGCCACCTCCTCGAGCGGTCCGACGGCGATCTGGACCGCTACTTCGGTCGCCCCACGGAGGTCGTGCGGGCGGACCTCCTGGCGCAAGACGGCGTCGGACCGGAGACCGCGGACTCGATCCTGCTCTATGCGGGCGGCCATCCGGTGTTCGTCGTCGACGCGTATACCGTGCGGATCGGACACCGGATCGGATGGTTCGACGCGGACGCGTACGACACGGTGCAGCGGCACTTCGAGGCCCGGCTGCCTCGCGACCTCGCGATGTACCGGGAGTACCACGCCCTCCTCGTCGCCCACGCGAAGTCCCTGTGCCGGCCGACGCCGCGATGCGGCGAATGCCCGCTCCGCACCCGATGCGAGTTCGGCCGACGACGGGCGCGAGGACGCGCGCACGATTAAGTAGCGACATCGCGATACCTACACAGCGGAGGGGGCGGAGGGAGTCTCGGGAGTCACCGTCGGAGAGCGGGTAATCGTCCACCTGTCCGGGTTCCTCCGCCACGCGGATGCGTACGAGTGCCCCGCCGAGATGACCCAAGACGGGATCGCGGCGGCGCTCGCGATCAGCCGCGCGCACGTCGCATTGGAGTTGAAGCGGCTCACGTCGACGGGCAAGGTCGCTCAGCGGATGGCGCACGTGGCCAACGCCCGCTCCCGCCGCAAGGTGTACGAGCTCACACCGGCCGGGCAGGAGATCGCCCGGCGGATGCGGGAGCACGCGAAAGCGCGCGCGGTCGTCCTCCTCACGCCCGACGGACGTCGGGAAGTGGCGGGACATGAGGCGATCGAGGCGCTCCGTCGCGCCGGCCTCCGGGAGTCGGAGGCGGTCCAGCGGATCCTGTCGTCCGACGTCGTGGACCTCCCGCGTCCCGAGTCGAAGGTGGCGGCCGTCCCGAGCCGCACGTTCTTCGGCCGCGCCGCCGAGCGGCGGATCCTCGAGGATTGGCTCGCGTCCGGGCCCGCGCCGGTCGCGGTCGTGATCGGCGTCGCGGGCATCGGCAAGTCGGCCCTCGTCGCGAACGTCCTCGCAGCCGAGGCCCGGCCGACGTATCTCCGGCGGGTGTACGCCCACGACGACGGGCACGGCGTCCTGTCGTCCCTCGCGGACTTCCTCGCGCGCCAAGGCCGGCGTCGCCTGAAGGCGGTGCTCGTCCGGCCCGCCTACGATCCGGCGGACGCGATCGCAATCCTCCGGGAAGACCTCGCGGGCACCGTCGTCGCGTTCGACGACGTGCACGCGTCCCCCGCGGCGGACGGCGTCCTGCGGTCCTTGTTCGAACGCGGCTTGGACGCGAAGATCCTCGTCGCGAGCCGCACGCAGCCGTCGTTCTACGAACGGCCCGACGTCGTGCGGGGCCGCGTCCTCGAGGTGCGACTCGAGGGGCTCGACGAACCCGCGGCCACGGAGCTGCTCGCCGCCCGAGGGGCGACGATGGATCGGGCCGACCTGGATCGCGTCGTCGCGGCGACCCACGGCCATCCGCTCGCGCTCGAGCTGTTCGCGGCGAGCGGCCTCGATGCGGGTGCGGTCGAGACGGAACGATACGTGCTCGAGACGGTCCTCGAGGGCCTGGACGACGCCTCCGAGGCGATCTTGCGGACGTTCGCGATCCTGCGGCGGCCGGCGCGATCCCCGGAGGCGCTCGGCGCCACGGCCGCGCAACTGCGCCGACTCGCCCGACGCGCCCTGCTCCATCACCGCGCGGACGGGTACCAGCTCCACGATCTCGTGAAGGAGTTCTTCTTGCGGCGCATGACGACGGAGAGCCGACGGGACGCCAACGCCCGTGCCGCGGCGTACTGGACGACGCGGGACGACGGCCTCGAGGAAGCGTATCACCGGCTCGAAGCGGGCGATCCGGACGGCGCGGCGGCGCGACTTGTCGAGATCGGTCCCGCGTTCGCGGAGAGCGCCCGCGCGGGCGACCTGGAGTCCTGCCTGCTGCGGCTGCCGCGGGACGTCCGGCTCGACGAGATCCTCGCGGAGACGCAGATGTTCCTCGGGAAGTTCGCCGACGCGCGGCGCGTGCTCGAGGGGATCGCGGCCCGCGGATCGGCGGACGCCCGCCTCCGGGCGCGCATCCAGACCGGGCGGATCGCCACGCGCCTCGGATCGTACGCGGAGGCGCGGGCCCTCCTAGAGGCCGCGGCGGCCGAGGCGTCCGCGATGGGCGCACGCGGGCTCGAGGGCGAGGCGCTCCGGTCGCTCGGCGGGGTCGAGCGGCGACTCGGCGATCTCCCGGCGGCGCTCGGTCACCTCGCAGGGGCGGCGGACCTCCTGGCCGACGGCTCGACAGAGAAGGTCCGAGCCCTCACGGAACTCGGCGCGGCGTTGATCGCGCGGGGCGATCTGGCCCGCGCACGCGACCGCCTCACGGAAGCCGCGCGCATCGTGCGCCCGGGGACGCGGGACGACGCGACGATCCAAAACAACCTCGCCATCGTGCAGAGCCGGGAGGGGGACGCCCGCGGCGCGGCGGATTCGTTCGATCGATCCGCGGACGTCGCGATGCGGACCGGCGACGTGCGGTTCGCCTCGTACGCGCTCGCGAACGCGGCGGACAACCTGCTCCGGCTCGGCGACACGGAAGGGGCGGGGGCGAAGGCGGAGCGGGCGCTCGACCTGGCGCGCACGATCGGCGACCCGGTCGCGATGTCGGCCGCGCGGGCGAACCTCGGGCTCGTCTCCGCGAAGCGCGGGGAGTGGGCGAAGGCCGAAGAGCACCTCCTCGAGTCCGTCGAGATGATCGCGCGCCTCGACAACCCGTACTCCCTCGCGACGCGCTTCGAGGAACTCGCGCGGCTGTACGAAGCCCAGGGCCGGGCGACCGACGCGGCGCCGTGGCGGGAACGCGCAGATGGCCTCTTCGCGCAGCTCCGGGACGGGAGCCCCGCGAGGCCCGGGACTCCGTGACGGCGCGGCATCGCGGACGTCAAGGGCACCGTCGGACAACAAGCCGACCAAACGATTAAGTAGGTCAGACATAATGACGCCCCGTCCGCGGGGCCTCGTCCCCGCGCGCCGATGGGATGGGACGCCGATGAGGTCCGCCGCACGAGCGAGGAGCAACGCGCCTCGCGCCTTCGCCTTGGGAATCGCGATCGCGATCTTGACCGCCGCCTTCGTCCTCGCCGCGCCGACGGCCCGGTCCGAGGGCGGAATGGTCCCGGCGGACGTCCTGAGCGTCACGCTCGTCCTCGGGAAGACGTCGTACGTGAGCGGCGACAACGCGACCGCCACGGCGATCGTCTACCGGACGCCGGGCCCGGCGAACTACACATACGACTGGATGGTCCGCGACGGGTTCTTCGGCACGGTCCTCGCGACGCTTTCGAACGGCCCGTCGACGTACACGTACGCGATCCCCGCAGACTACCAGGGCACGCTCTATTTCTGGCTCACCGTCAACGACGACACGAGCCTGTCGCAGACGACGACCGCCCACGCCGAGGTCGCGGCCGGGTACGTCGCGCTCACGCTCGATCGATCGGAGTTCAACCCGGGGGACCGGATCACGGCATACTACGGCCTTCGCTCGAACGTGATTACAAGCCCCTCGTGGACGTACACCGTGGTCGACTTCGAAGGGACGACCGTCCTGTCGGGCGCGACGAACGGCACGACGTTCTCGTACCTCACGCCGAACCCCGCGAGCCGTTGGTACACGTTCACCGTCACGGCATCGGGGACCGGCGGGTCCGCAACGGCGTCGCTCACGACCTCCCAGGCGGGCGGGTACGTGCTGAGCATCTCCCTCGATCGCGCCTCGTACGCGCCGGGCGACACGGTCCGCGTGCACGTCAGCCTCGCGGCGCGCGGGACCTCGAGCCTGCCCTCTCAGTTCCGCTTCGGCGCGACCCTGCTCGGCGTCGGCAGCGCGTCAGCAATCACGACGTACCAGGAAGCCTACGTCTCCCTCACCGTGCCCCGGAGCCTCAGCTCGGGGGACCTCTTGCTCATCGTCAACGAGTTGAACACAGGGGCGAGCGGCTTCGCGATGGTCCACGTCGGGGCCGGCGGCTCCTTCTGGTCCACGGACATCGGAGGCGTGCCGGCGTACGCCGTCGCGCTCTCGCTCCTCGTCATCGTCCTGCTCATCGCCGTCCTGACGATGTGGCGCCGGGCCGGTGGCGGCATGCTCGGAGCCCCGCGCGGTCCGCCGGCGCCGCCCCCGGAGGGGCCCGTCCGCGCGCCCGCGGCGTCGCCGATGACCGTGATGTGCCGCCGATGCGGCAAGCCGATCGACATCACGACGAGCAAGCGGCCGATCGAGGTCATGTGCCCGTCGTGCGGCGAGACGCAGGTCGTGGCGTGACCGGAGCGAAGCAAGGTTCATGGCGTCGGGGCCGCATCCGTCTCCTTCTCGAGGAGAAGGACGATGACGGACGAAGAGGCGCTCCTGGCGGCGGTCCAGAAGAACGATGCGACGGGGGTTCGGACGATCCTGGACCGCAATCCCCTAGTCCTGCGGACGCGCACGCCGAACGGGACGCTCGTCCTCACGGCCGCGTTCTACGGCGCCACGGACGCGCTGAAGATCCTCCTGGAGCGTACGCCGGAGGACGCGCTGAACCTGTACGAGGCCGCGACCGTCGGAAACGAGCGGCGGCTCAAGACGATCCTCGGGCAGTCGAGGACTCGGATCGACGACGCGACGAAGGAGGAGGGCTTCTCGCCCCTCGGCCTCGCGGCGTTCTTCGGCCACGTCGAGGCGGTGAAGGTGCTCCTGGAGAACGGCGCCGATGTGAACGCGAAGCCGCCGAGCCGTTTCCAGAACACCGCGGTCGATAGCGCGGTTTCGGGTGACCACGCCGAGGTCGTCCGCGTGCTCCTGGCCGCGGGCGCGGACCCGAACGTGCGGAGCGAGGCGAACTACACGACGCTGCACAAGGCTGCGGCGCACGGGAACCTCGAGATCGTCCGCATGCTCCTCGATCACGGGGCGGACCCGAAGGCGACCCGCGACGGCGGGAACACGCCGCTCGACGACGCACGCGAGAAAGGCAACGCCGCCGTCGTGGAGTTCCTCGAGGCCCGCGGCGCGGAGGCCTAGGCCCGCCGCTTATGCCCGGTTGGGCATAATGGCGCGGGCGTCACAGTTTCGCGAGGACCTCGCCAATCCCGCGCACGCCCTCTTGGATCGTCTCGCGCGACGCCGCATACGACAGGCGGATGTGACCTTCGCCCGCTCCGCCGAACGCCGTGCCCGGCGTCACGGCGACGGAGGCCTCCTTCAGGACGCGTTCGCACAGGGTCGCGCTGTCGACGCGCGCGTCGATCCGCGGGAACACGTAGAACGCCCCGGCCGGCCGCTCCGCCGAGAGACGGTCGATTTTCTCGAGCTCCCGCAGCACGAGATCGCGCCGCGCGCGGAACTCCGCCACCATCGCCTCGAGGGGCGCGGTCGGCCCCCGGAGGGCGGCGACGCCGGCCTTCTGCGCAAACGCCGTGGCGCACGTGATCGTGTGCTCCTGGACCTTGACGATTTCCCTGAAGAGGGGCGTCGGCGCGACGAGCCATCCGAGCCGCCAGCCCGTCATCGCGTACGTCTTCGAGAAGCCGTGCACCGTCACCGTGCGCTCGAACATGCCGTCCAGGGACGCCGGCGAGACGTGCTCGCCCTCGTAGAGGATCTTCTCGTAGATCTCGTCGCTCACGACGATGAGGTCGTGGTCCGCTGCGAGGTCGGCGAGGGCCCGCACCGCGTCGCGCGAGTACACCGAGCCGCCGGGGTTCGACGGGGAGTTGAGCATCAGGAGGCGCGTGTGCGGCGTGATCGCCTGCGCGACCGTTTCCGCCGACGGCACGAAGCCGTCCTCGTCCGCGGCGCCCACGGGCACGGGCTTCGCCCCTGCGAGGGTGACCATCGGCCCGTACGAGACCCAGCCGGGATCCGGGATCAGCGCCTCGTCGCCGCGGTCCAGCAGGGCCATGCACGTGAGGAAGAGCGTGTGCTTCGTCGGCGCGACGATCACGTTCTCCGCCTTCGCGGGGATCTTGTTGTCCGTTCTGGATTTCTCCGCGATCGCCTCCCGCAATTCTCGGATCCCGGGTGCTGGCGTGTACTTGGTGTAGCCGTCGTCGAGGGCCTTCTTCGCCGCCTCGATGATATGCGCGGGTGTCGGGAAGTCCGGCTCGCCGATCGCCAGCGAGACGACCTTCTCGCCGCGCGCTTTCATCTCCGTGACGAGCTCGCTGATGCGGACCGTTGGAGACGACTCGATGGAAAGGACGCGCTTCGCGAATCGGGCCATGCATGAAGGCAACATGGAGGACTAGAAAAGGGTTCACCCAGGGTATGAGTAATTGCTCATACGGGCGGAGCGCCACGCCGGGCCGCGGTCCGCTGCCGTTTGCCGAAAGCGACATGTGGTGATTATGAGTAGTTACTCATACAGACGCAACCGACCTCTTCGGTGGGAGCTCCCGTTTATCCGTCGGGGGCTGAGGCGTGCCTCCGAACGGGATCGTATCCCAGCGACGCGAAAATCGTCTCTCCCAAGGAGGCGTTCGTCGTCACATGCTCGACGCCTTGGGCTCGGAGGAATCCGCGGAGGTCCTCGAGCCTCTCGGGGATTACGAATAGCACGGATTGGCCGAGATAGCGGACGCCTTCCCGCTCGACAAAGCCCGGGTACCCATATTTCCTTCCACTCTTCTCGAGGACGTAACCGAAGACGAATCGGTGAAGGCGCGCACAGAGCGAGCGGTCACGGCTGTCGACGTCCCAAGTCACGATGAACCCGGTCTGGCGAACGCCTTTCTGCCTACGAGCTCTCCTTACCGACGCGGATCTTCGGGCCATGGTATGACCAATTGCTCATACCCGGAGAGGAATAAGTAGGCGGACTGGGGAGAGGGCAGTGAACGTGAATGCCTTCGGGACGACAGATTCATCGGTGGGCGAAGTACGCTCGGACCTCGGCCGTGCTCACGTGGTCGATCCGCGCGAATCCGACCCGCTCGAACTGCACCACGTCATCGACCTTGAGGGTCGCGATTAGGGGTTCGCCGAGGCCCCGTCTTGCCTCCGGTGTCGGCGAATCGGACGCGTCCGGCAGGACCATATGGACATTCACCCCGTGCGTGACCCACTGGATCTTGGGAATCTCCTTGTTCTCCATCGAGACGAATCGTGCGCGGTGGTCCAAGACGACGTTGCAGAAGTCCTTCAGACGCACCTCCTTCCCGCGGAACTTCTCGAAGTCCTCGCGGGCGACCTGGACCTTCGGACCCGCGGGAATCTCTCGCACGCCGCGGGCCGGGAAATCGGGGTGGAGCGGCGCCTTCACCCGCTCGATCGGCGGCAGTCCGGCGATCTGGACCGCAGTGGGATCGGGGACGAAGAAGTAGCGGTTCGCGTCCTTGTCGATCAACTTGCGGTTCTCTGCGTACAGCGTCTCGGCGGGCACCTCGATGTCGTTCAGACTCAGGCCGAAAGAGAGCACGAACTCTCGGAGGGCCGCCGGCCGGATGCCCCGTCGGCGCAACGACTGCAAAGACCAGGTGCGAGGGTCGTCGATCCCGGTCAGGCGGCCGGCCGCGATTTCCTTTCGGTACCGCGACTTCGAGAGCTCGATGTCCTTGAACCGCAAGATGCCGAAATGCACGAACGCCGGACGGCGGGCAATCTCGAGGACATCCCAGATCCGCGCTTCCATCATGTCCTCCATGACCAGGTCCTTGCCGCGGATCACGTGCGTGATCCCGAGCAGATGGTCGTCGACGGCCCAGGAGAACTCGAGCATCGGCCACACGCGGTACCGCGTCCCGACCCGCGGGTGCTCCCGCTCCGCGATCCGGAACAGGACGCGGTCGCGGAACGCGGGATTCGGATGGGCCATGTCCGTCTTCAGGCGGACGACGGCTTCGCCCTCGCCGTACTCCCCGGCGAGCATCGCCTTCCACATCGCGATCGTCTCGTCGACGTCCTGCGTGCGGTGCACGCACGCCCGCATCCCCTCGCGATTCTTGCGGAGCGTATCGGCGTCGCACTCGCACACGTACGCCTCGCCCGTCGCGAGGAGCTTCTCCGCCCACTCGTAGTGCAGCGGGATGCGGTCGCTCTTGTACAGCACCTGATCGTACTCGACGCCGGCCCAATCGAGGCCCTCCTTCACCTGGTCGAACGCCTCCGGCAGGAGCGGCTTCTCCTCCGAGCCGATCGTGTCGTCGAAGACGAGCAGCAGCCGTCCATGGTAGCGTTTCGCGTACGCGTCGTTCAGGACGAACGCCCGCGCATTCCCGATGTGGAGCGGCCCGCTCGGATATGGCGCGAGTCGGAGGACGACCTTGCCGTCCACCGCCCCGGGCAGCGGCGGGAGTTCCTTCGGCCCGACGTCGGCGCGGGCCCTCTCGAGGAGCTCCGGCGCGATCGACGTCAGCTCGGCACGTTGGGCGTCCGGGGAGAGGCGGTTCACCTCCGCGACGACGCGCTCGACCTCGCGCGCGGCCTCCTTCGCGCGGCTCCGCAACGACGGATCCTCCGAGAGCAACCGGCCGAGGACCGCCCTCGCGTCGGCCTTGCCGTCGTGGAGGACCGCATTCTGCAACGCGAACTTCCGCGCCGAGTTCACGGCCACGTGCGTCCGGAGCGGCGGGGCGGTTAAAGAATCTTCGACCGAGGGGCCGTATCGCAACCCCGGCGTGGGCCGCCGTGTTCCCGCGGCTGAGACCGTCCCCGCCCGCCGACTCTCGGGAATTCGCCTAAGGAATGTTTATGGTCCACGGGACGCACGTCTTCCTCGTGGGTCGATGGTGGGGTCGCCTCTCCCCACGGGAACGCGCGGGGGTCGCGTTCGCGGTGTGGGCGTTCGCCTTCTTCGCCCTCTCCGTCGCGGCCGCGACCCCGGGCGGGCCTCTCGCTGCGCTTACCGCGGACGACCTCCATCCGATCGTCGGGCAGACCGTGCACTTCGACGCGTCCGCGAGCGTGTCGCACGACGAAGGCCTTGGGCGGATCGTCTCGTACCGATTCGACTTCGGCGACGGCGCGGGCACGGCGGGGCAGATTCCCGCGACGGCGGGCCACGCCTATGCGGACGTCGGCCCGAGGCGGGCGATCGTCATCGTGCGCGACGCCCGGGACAACGTCGGCACGGCGTCCGTGACGATCGACGTGCGGCCGAGGCCCACGCCGACCGGACCCGAGCCGGACCTCACGCCGAGCGCCGCGTCGACGGATCCCGGGAGCCCGCTCGAAGGCCAGGTGGTCAGCGTCGGGATCACGATCGTGAACCACGGCGGTGCGACGGCGGATTCCGCGACGATCGACGTCTACGACGCGCGGCCGGACGGCACGACGGTCGCGATCGGCCAGATCGCGCTGCCCCAGCCCCTTGCCGCCGGCTCGTCGGCCACGGTCTACTCGCAGTCGTTCCTCGCCGTCGGTGTAGGGGACCACGCGATCCGGATCGTCGTCGGCAACGTGACGCCGACGGAATCGAACACAAGCGACAACGCGCGGGAAATCCCGATGACCGTACGCGCATCGACCGGATCGCCTCCGAACGGCGGCGAGATCCCGCTCGGCAACGTGGCGGTCATCGTCGGCTTGCTCGCAGCCGCCATCGCCGCACTCGTCGGGGCCGCCATCCTGCTCACGCGTCCGCGCAAGCGGAGACCGCTCGAACCGCCACCCGCCGAGCCGCCGGACGAGTCGCCGCCGCCGATCTGGCCCCCCTAGTGGGACCGGCGCGGAACCGCTTCCGTCGAGGGCCCCGCAACGCCTAAAGAGCCGGACCGGTTTCGCGGGCGAGAGGACTTGCATGACGCTGCGCGAGTGGCTGGAACGGTTCTCCGACGACGTCATCCGGATCGAGGCGGACACGAGCCGCGATCTCGCAGCGACCCGCGTCCTGTTGCGAGAGCCCCGCAGGCCCGTCCACTTTCGATCGATCGACGGATCCGAGGCCGTCGGGAACCTGTGGTCGACCCGGGCGCGCGTGGCCGCGGCGCTCCGTACGCCGGTCGAGTCGCTGCTCCCCCGGCTCATGGAAGCACAAGCCCATCCGGGCGACACGCGGATCGTCGATCGCGGGGGCTTCTTCGACCACGCGTCGACCGACGTGAACCTGCTCGATCTCCCGGTGCCGAAGCTGTTCCCGCGAGATGCGGGTCGATACATTACCGCCGGTGTCTGGGTCGCGGAATGGCAAGGAGTCCGCAACCTCTCGTTCCATCGGGTTCTCCTGCTCGACGAGACCCGGGGAGCGTGCCGCATCGTCCCGCGTCATCTGCGGCACATGTACAACGAGGCCATGAAGACGGGCGAGGAGCTCAAGGTCGCCGTCTGCATCGGCCTCGATCCGTGGAACCTCCTCGCGGGCGGGACCTCCGTCGAGTACGGGGTCGATGAAAGTCGAATCGCATCTGCACTGACGCAATCCTGCCTCGCCAAGCCTGTCGACATGGTCCGCATCAAAAACGGACTCACCGTGCCGGCGGAGGCGGAGTACGTCCTCGAGGGTCGCCTGATCAACGAGACGCATGACGAGGGCCCATTCGTCGATGCAGTCCGGACGTACGACCGCGTCCGCAAGGAGCCCGTCCTCGTCGTCGAGCGCATCTATCACCGGAACGACCCGATCTTTCACATCATCGTCGGCGGCCTCGACGAGCACTTCATGTTCATGGGCATGCCGCGCGAACCTGTTATCTATCAAGCGGTCTCCCGTGCGGTACCGCACGTGAAGGCGGTCCGCTTGACGGAGGGCGGGTGCGCCTGGCTGCACGGCATCGTGTCGATCCGCAAGCAGCACCAGGGGGACGGCAAGAACGCCATAATGGCGGCGTTCGGCGCGCACACGTCGATGAAACAGGTCGTCATCGTCGACGAGGACATCGACGTCTTCGACGACCGCGACGTCGAGTGGGCGATCGCCACGCGGTTCCAGGCGGACCGCGGCCTCGTCGTGCTGCATGGGGTCCGTGGCTCGTCGATCGACCCGAGCGCCCACGACGGCTTCACGTCGAAGGTCGGCATCGACGCGACGAAGCCCATCGGCGCGGATGCGGCGATGTTCGACAAGGCGACCCTGTGATGCGCCTCGACCCCTCGGTGATAACCCCAATCGCCGAGCCGGTGCATTCCACTACATGTAATGCGAGGATGTAATAGGCCTTCAGACATTGCATGTTCGTGACCATCACTAAGAGAGTCATCCAGACAGAGGTTGATTCCGCATTGTACGACTTCGTCGTCAAGGCAGCGAAGGCCAAGGGAATCACGCTCAAGGAGGCCACCCGCGAAGCGCTTCGTCGATGGGCCGCGATAGAAGGAGACCTCTCTTGGGATCCCCTCTTCGACCTCACGAAGACGGTCAAGTCGAAGAAGGCGACCGATTCGTCGAAGGTCGACGAAATTCTCTACGGCAAGAGACGATGAAGTTATTTCTCGACTCCGGTGCGCTCATCGCGCGGGCGATCAAGAACGACACAAACCACGAAGCCGCCAAGCAGGTATTTCACCGGCTTTCGCGGCGGAAGCTACCCTACCGCCTCCTTTATACTTCGAACTTCGTGATTGACGAGACGTTGACGTTTCTGCTCTACCGGGCCGGCGCGCGCACGGCGCTCGCCGTCGTGACCTGGATAAGGGAGTCCCCCAATGTCCGCGTGCTTCATGTATCCGAGGAAATCGAGCCCATCGTCGATCGGGAGTTTCGTCGCCACGCCCCGTCGGGGGTCTCGTATACGGATTGCGCCACGAAGGTGCTCATGGAGCGGGAGTCGATCGATACCGCGTTCGGATTCGATCGAGACCTCGAGGCCCTCGGTTTCCATCGGCTCCCGTAGTCGAACCCATAACGGTTCCCGGCGAGCGAGGCACTCGATACAACCCCGGTGTCCCTCGCGGACTCCGCGATGATCGAGGAATCGACCCCGGGAACGCGGGGCGATGTGCGCCCGCCGAAAATCGCGGGTCAAGGTTCATATGAACCTCCCTTATCGCGAACGACGATGCGGGCGGCGGTCTCCCTCCTCCTCGCCGTGCTCCTCGTCGGGCCCATCCCCCTCGCGTTCGCGCGCGATGCGCCGGCGCACGTGGACCCGCCGCGGGACGCGCGCCCCCACCTGATGCCGCCGCGGCCCGGCGTGCAGACGTGGCCGAGCGGCACGCGCCAAGGCAATCCGATCTTGCCGCCGTCTCCCGTTCAGACGACCGGCACGGTCCGCGTCCTCGTGCTGCTCGTCGACTTCACGGACGTCGCGCCGTTGTACACCGGCGCGTACTTCACCGCATTCTTCAACGATGCCTCGCCGGGAGCCCGTTCCCTCCAGGCATACTACCAGGAGGTCTCCCTCGGCGCGCTGACGGTCCAGGCGACCGTCATCACGACGTGGTTCGACAGCGTGCACCCGATGGCGGACTACGGCGCGGACAGCGCGAAGCCCCCCGACGATGCGAACGGTGACATCTACCGTCTCGTCACGGAGACGGTGCGGCTCGCCGACCCGATCGTCGACTTCGCGCCGTTCGACACGGACGGCGACGGCGTCGTGGACCACCTCGTCATCGTGCACGCCGGCGACGGCCAGGAGGCCGGGGGCAGCTCCGATCTGATCTGGTCCCACCGATGGGCCGTGTACGACGCGGACCCGGCCCTCCCCGGCACGCAGACGCTGATCGCCGACGGCGTCCAGATCTTCGGATACACGATGGTGGCCGAATCGTCCCCGGTCGGGGTCGTGGCGCACGAGTTCGGCCACGACCTTGGCCTCCCGGACCTATACGACACGGACGGCTCCTCGGACGGCGCCGGCCTGTGGGACATCATGGCCGGCGGCTCCTGGAACGGCGTGCCCGCCGGCACGTCGCCCGCGGACATGAGCGCCTGGTCCCGCATCCGCCTCGGCTGGATCACGCCGACCTCCGTGACGACGGCGCTCATCGGCACGTCGATCGCGCAGGCCGAGACCTCCGGGGCGGGGGTCTTTCGGCTCTCGATCCCCGGCGCGTCGCCCCTCGAATACTTCCTGGTCGAGAACCGCGAACCGTACGGCTTCGACGCGGCCCTGCCGGGCAGCGGGCTCCTGATCTGGCACGTCGACGACGCGCTTAGTTCGAACGAGGTCGACACGCATCGGCTCCTCGACCTCCTCGAGGCGGACGAGGGCCTCACTGGGGATCGCCCGACGGACGCCGGAGATCCGTGGCACGACACGGCGAACGGCTGGGGCCCGGACACGAACCCGGACAGCCGCGCGTATTCCGGGTCGGACACCGGCTGGCGGGTCCGGGACGTCTCCGCGAGCGGCGCGACAATGACCGCGACGATCGCGAGCGGGGTGACGCGGGACTTGGCGGTCTCGGCGATCCGCGTGCCGCTCCTCGAGGCCGTCGGGACGAGGGTGAACGTCTGGGTCGACGTGCGCAACGACGGGGCGCAGGCCTCGGATGTGCGGGTGGACATCGGCGTGTACCTCGACTCCGTCGCGACGGCGTCGCTCATCGTGCGGCAGACCTTCTTCCGCCCCGCCGTCGCCGCGCAGACGACGACCGCCTTCTCCCTGAACTTCACCCCGACCGTCGCCGGCCGATACCTCGTGATCGCGTCCCTCGTCGGCGCGGCCGACGATATCCCGACGAACGACGAGCGCGCCGCCCACGTCCTCGTGGCGGCGACGATCCCCTTCCGCGACGCCGTCGAGGCGGGCGCGGGCGGATGGACGCTCGACGGCTCCTCGACGGACGCGCACCGCTGGCAGATCGTGAACGACACGGACCCCGACGGCGCGGCGCACAGCCGCACCCACGCGTGGCGGTTCGGGTACGTCAACACGCTCTTCCCGAACCTCTTCCCTCCGGAGTGGCACACGCTCACGTCGCCCTCGATCAACGTGACCGCCGGTCCCACGTTCCTGATCTTCTTCGGCCGGTACGACCTGACGGGCCGGACGGTGCCCGTCCTCCCGATCGGATCGAACGACACGGACGATGCGTACGTCGAGGTGAGCGTCGCCGGCGGGCCGTGGATCGCCCTCGTCCACTACAGCGGGCGCGACCTCACGTGGCGGGGGATCTCGTTCGACCTGACGGCAAACATTACCGGCCCGACGACCCTCCGGATTCGGTTCCGGGTCAGCGCGAACGTGCTGGCGAATGCGGGCGGGTGGTGGATCGACGACGTCACCGTGGCGTCCTCGGGACTCGGACGCGCGGTCCTCCTCCTCGGGGCGTCGGGCCCCTACCAGGGCGCCGCGAGCGGGACCGTCCGGGTCGGCGTGAAGGTGGCCAACGTCGGCGATGTCGAGACGGTCTTCCGCCTCGACGCGGCGCTGCCGGCGGGCTGGACCGCCACCCTTGCGGGCGAGCCTCCGGGACCGCTCTCGGGCCATCTCGTCCGGCTCGCGCCGGACAACGACGCCTCGCTCCGGGTCGACATCGTGCTCCCGTGGAACGCGGCTTCGGGCGCGCTCGTCTCGGTCCCGATCAACGCGACGGCCGTCGGCGACGCGAACGCGAATGCGTCGCTCGTCGTGCAGGTGCGCCTCGCTGGCTTTTCGATCGAGCTGCTCCTCGCCGCCGGCTCCATCGCGGCCATCGCCCTCGCAACCGTCGTGATCTTCGGCCTGAGGCGCCTGAGGCGTCCGCCGGTCTAGTCGAAAAGGTTATTCGCGCCCCCCGTCGTCGGGCGGACGTGTTCGTGACGCACGCGCTCCTCCGGCGGGGGGCCGTCGAGGAGCGCGCGTACCAGGTGAACATCGCCCGCGCGTGCCTCGAGCGGTCCACGCTCGTCGTCCTCCCGACGGGCATGGGGAAGACGGTGGTCGCCGCGATGGTCATCGCGGAGGTCCTCCGTAGCAAGGGCGGCAAGATCCTCTTCCTCGCGCCGACGAAGCCGCTCGTCGAGCAGCACGCGGCCTCGCTCCGCGAGATGCTCGTCATCGACCGGATCGAGCTGTTCACCGGCGAAGCGACCGCGCCGGAAGATCGCGAGCTCATGTGGCGGGAAGACAAGATCGTCGTCTCGACGCCGCAGGTCATCCGGAACGATCTCCGGGCCGAGCGCATATCCCTGGACGACGTCTCCCTGATCGTCTTCGACGAGGCCCACCGGGCGGTCGGCGACTACGCCTACGTCGACGTCGCGGCCGCGTACAAGGAGGTCCCGGGACGCCTCGTCCTCGGGATGACCGCCTCGCCGGGCGCGAGCGCGGAGAAGATCCTGGAGGTGTGCGGGAACCTCGGCATCACGGCCGTCGAGATCCGCACGGAATACGACGCGGACGTCGTGCCGTACCAGCATGCACTCGCGTTCGAGCGCGTGGAGGTCGACGCCCCGGACGTCTCGAAGGAGATCCGCGGACTCCTGGAGACCGTGTACGAGGAGCAGGTCGGACGCCTCAAGAAACTCGGTTTTCTCGCGGGCAAGCCGAAGGTCACGCTCAAGGACTTGCTCGCGGTCGGGGACGAGGCCCGCCGCAAACTCGACTCCGGTATTAAGGACGGCCGGCTGTACGGCGCGATGACGGCGCAGGCGATCGCGATGAAGGCGAACCATGCGATTGAGCTCGCGGAGACGCAAGGGCTCGGCTCCCTCCGGTCGTACTTCGAGAAGATGGAGGCCGAGTCCAAATCGAAGGCGGACGTCCAGTTCTTGAAACACGCGAAAGTGCAGGAAGCGATCAAGCTCGCCCGCGAGACGGACGTCGAGCACCCGAAGCTCGCGAAGACGGCGTGGGTCGTGCGCGAGCAGTTCATGAAGAAAGCGGATTCGAAGATCATCGTCTTCGCGCACTACCGCGAGACCGCGGATCGGGTGACGCAGGACCTCGCTCGCATCCCCGGCGTGCGACCGATGCGGTTCGTCGGGCAAGCCTCGCGCGGCGAGGACGTCGGGCTGTCGCAGAAGCAACAGGTCGATATCCTCGAGAAGTTCCGGGCCGGCGAGGTGAACGTGATCGTCGCGACGTCGATCGGGGAGGAGGGCCTCGACATCCCGCAAGTCGATCTCGTCGTCTTCTACGAGCCGGTGCCGTCGGAGATCCGGACGATCCAGCGGCGCGGGCGCACCGGGCGGAGCGCGGCGGGTCGCGTCGTGATGCTCGTGACGAGGGACACGCGGGACGAGGCGTACTTCTACAGCGCCCGCCGCAAGGAGCGGCGGATGCACCAGGAACTCGACCGACTTCGGCGTGAGCTGAAACAGAAGATCTTCGTCGGCGAGCCCGGCGGCGAGACGTTCGCGGTGGCGTCGCCGGAGGCCCGCATCGAGGCGCTCCGGGAAGCGACGCGGGAGGACGCCGCCCCGCCGCCGTCTCCGCCGCCTCCGCCTCCCGCGCGCGAGCGCAGGACCTCCCGCGAGAAGAAAGGCCAGACCACCGTCGAGGAGTTTTGACCCGTTCGATTTATACTCCTCACGCTCCTACGAGGCCGCAAGGCCCGCGATGGTCCGCTGCCCCGAATGCGGATGGGAGATCGATCCGGACGACGAGATGTGCCCGAACTGCGGCGCGTACCTCGCCGACTATGAGGACCTCGAGCCGAAGAACGAGTGAGACGCCTCAAGGGCCGAACGCGTCGCGAGCCGCCCCTCGGAGGAACTCGCCAAATCCGCCCGTCGGCGGGGGGATCTCCCCGCGGACGACCTCGCCCGATGCGCCGTCGAGGACGATCGCGTACGACCGCCCGCGATATTCGTACGTCGAGAACCAGATCGGCGCATGCAGGAACTCGGCGTCCTTCACGTCGACCTGAGTCGTCGCGTCCTCGACGAGGTCGACGAGGTCCTTCAGCAGGTCGCGCTGGTGCGCATCGACGTCCTCCCGGGCGAGCCGCTCCGCCTCGTCCTCGTCGACCTCCGCGTTCAGGAAGCGGGAATCCCGCACCATGCCGGTCGTGGTGAAGGGCACCTTCAATGCGAGGGGCAGCTTGTACTCCCGCGTCGGGAAATCCCCCGAACGGCGGCCGAGGACCTTCCAGAAGTAGTCCCGCCGCAGGCTCCCGCTCCGACGCTCGTTCGTGCCCGTCCGCGTGAGGACGCCGGCGTAGGCGGTCGTCGCATCGACCTCGAAGACGTAGAACGGGAGGTAGACGCACTCGAGGGACGTGACCCGCGACGCGCGTCGCAGGTCGTCCGGCTTCATCACGCCGCCCTCCAGCCAGCCGGCGATCGTCCGCGTCGCGCCGTCCCTGTCCAACCGGGCGGCGAGCATCGAGTGCCTCAGGAGGAACGGCTTCTCCCCCTCGATCCGCGACGCGGTGCCGCAGTACGGGCACGTCACGATGACCTCGCCCGTCGTCAGGTTCAGCGGACCGCCGCATTTCGGACAATTGATCGACTCGACGAGCTCCGGCATGCTTGCGCAATCCTCATGCGGAGGCCCATAATAGGCCTTCCCGTGGGTTCCCTCACGGCCTTGCGTCGGGGCAGCGTCTTCACCGTCGTCCTCGTCTTCGCGTTCCTCTCGATCCTGCTGCTCCTGATCCTCGCGGCCGCGGACTACGTCCTCCAGGCGCGGGCGTTCCCGGGGGCGTTCGGGATCGTCGTCGGGCTCGCGCTGTTCTTCATCTTCCTGCAGTGGCTCATCTCGCCGGTGATCGTCCGCTGGGCGATCCGCGGACGCCGGCCGATCACGGCGCAATCGAACCCGTGGCTCTATCAGGCCGTCGCGCAGCTGGCCGGCCAGGCCGGCGTGCCGCCGCCGACGATCTGGGAGAGCGGCGATGCCGCGCCGAACGCCTTCGTCTTCGGGCGGACGGTCGGGTCGTCGGAACTCGTCGTGACGCGCGGCCTGCTCGAGCGGCTGAACCAGGACGAGATCCGCGCGGTCCTCGCGCACGAGATCGGACACCTGCGCCACCGCGACGTGATCATCATGACGTTCGTCTCGGCGGTGCCGCTCCTGGCCTACATCGTCGCGCGATTCGGCTTCGAGGTCATGCGGAGCGGCGCGCGGTCCCGCGGCAAGGACGCGGGCCAGGCGATCCTCCTCCTCATCCTTTCCGCGGTCGTCTCGTACGCCGTGTACTTGGTGACGCAGCTCCTCGTCCTCCACCTGTCCCGGACCCGCGAGTACTACGCGGACGCGTACAGCGGCGCGGCGACGAGAGACCCGCACCTCCTCGCCTCCGCCCTGACGAAGATCACGTACGGCCTGTCGCTCGCCCGCGAGGACTCGGAGCCGTCCGGCCTGCGGGCGTTCATGATCGGCGATCCGGTCAAGGCCGCGGAAGACTACGACGAACTGAGGGAGAAGATGAACCAATACGACCTCGACCGAGACGGACAGATCGACGCCTACGAGCTCCAGCGGGCGATCGAGATGGAGCGGAAGAGCCACTGGCGCCGCGCGAACGAGCTGTTCGGGACGCACCCGCCGACCTACCAGCGGATCCTGATGCTCGAGGAGATGGAGGAGGAAATCAAGAAGGGCGGCCTCCCTCCGAACATCTACCACTTGGTCTGACGACCGATCGGCTCAGGGGATGTGTCGGCGCTGCGCGCGACGGACCGCGTCGTGCTCGGCGTCCCGCGCCATGACGAAGATCGCCCCGAGGACGATGATCACGAGGACGGACAGCAGGATGAGGTACAGCAGCTTCGCGAGGTCGCCCGAGCCTCCCGTGAAGATTGAGCCGTAGAAGCTGCCCGCGCCGATGACGAAGAACCCTCCGGCCAGGGGGCGCGCGATCTTGCGGTCGTGCGTCGCGGCGAAGAGCATGTAGAACCCGAGCGCGAAGATCATCGAGCAAAGTCCGGTCCACCAGAGCCGTTCGTCGAGCCGCATCGTCGCGACGAACAGGATGAACCCGAAGATGCTCGCTAGGACGATCGTGCCGATCGCGCCGATCGCCATGAGGACCGTCGTCGAGAGGTGGGGCACCGCGGGCCCGCCCGGTGCGGGGGCCGGAACCGGTTCCATCGGATCAGCCCTGGACGGCCTTGCCGCATTCCGGGCAGAACTTCATGTTGCCCGGGACCTCGTGGCCGTCCGGACACTTCCGGAACTGGGGCGCGCCGCATTCCCCGCAGAACTTCAGTCCCGGGGGCACGGGCTTGCCGCACTTCACGCACGGCTTGCTGCCCGCGGCGACGGTCGTGTCGGCCCCGCAGTTCCCGCAGAACTTCGTCGTCAAAGGGTTCATCGTGCCGCACTTCGGACACGGTTTCTGCGGGGGTTGCCCCTGGGCGATCATCCCCGGCACCTGCGACGCCATCCCGTATCCGAGGCCGATCCCGGCCCCGAGCCCGATGCCCGTGCCGGCGCCGCCGGAGGGGTTCGCCGCCGCGGATTTCATCGAATCCGCGAGGGCGAATTGCTGGTACGCCTGCGCGTTCGTCCGGCCGAGCACCTTCGCCGAGGCCATCTTCTCGAGGGCCTCCTTGATCGTGTCCGGGAGCGGGATGTTCAGCCCGCTGATCTGGATGATCTCCATTCCGAGGGTCACGAAGTGCGGCTTCGAGTTCGCAAGCGTGCCTTGCTCGATGTCGTTCAGGCTCATGGCGAAGTCGACGACCTTCAATCCGTTCGACTTCATCTTGCCGAGCGTGACGTTCAGCTGCTTGACGAGCTCCTGCTTGATCCGCTCCTCGACGTCCGCCGAGGTCGCGGCGCCGAACGTCCCGACGAACTGGTTGATGAACGTCTCCGGATCCTTGATCCGGTACCGGAAGTCCCCGAACGCCCGGAGCTGGACCATGTCGAAGTCCGGGTCCTGGAAGAGGAACGCGTCCTGCGTTCCGAATTTGCCGTCGAAGATGCGCTTCTGGAGGTAGTACACCTCCGCCTGCTGGACGACGCCGGACAGGGCCTTAATCAAGTTGCCCAGGATCGGCGCGTTCTGCGACGTGAGCGCGTACCGGTCCGGCCGGTCGAGGTAGGCGAGGACCTTCCCGTCGCGGTAGAACACCGCGATCTCGTCCTCCCGGACGACGATGTTGTCGTTCATCCGGATGTTGCGGGGGACCTTCCACATGATGTTGCTGCGCTTGAACTGGTCGTCCCACGCGATCGTCATGCTGCCGGTGAAGCCTTCCGTCCGGCCCGCCGTCTGATCCGTCCGTCGCCCGCCGCCGAAGAAGAACGCAATGGGGATCATCGATATCACCTCACTTGGATGCCAGTGACCGCGTTGGTCCGGGACTTCCAAGTCGACTCGAACCCCGCGATCGCCTCGCGGAGCCCCTTGACGGCCGCCTCGAGGCTCTTCGGGTCGCCGGCATCCCGGACCATCGGGACGACCGCGGCGGCCTTGTCGAGCGACTCGATCATCGCGTAGTCGTACTCGTACAGCCGGTCGAGCTCCGTCTCTTTGATCTGGATCGTCGCGCTGAGGCCGGAGTACCCGCCCTCCGCGTGCCGGATCTTCGCTTCGAGGCCTTCGATCGTGAAGATGACGTTCCCGATCCCCTGGAGGCCCAGTTTGCCGTCCATCGCCATGCCGTCGCGGATGTCCTCGAGGTCCCCGCGGACGCCCTTCAGCTGGTTCGCCAGCTGGATGCGCAGCAGGTTGTCCGCCGCGCGGATGTCCTCGCGCCGACGGTACCCGGCGTACCCCGGGATGACGAGCTGGATCTTCTTCAGGAGTCCTCGGTCTTGTTCGACGCGGTCACGGATGTCGGGCATGGTGTTGTTCTCCCGGCGCTTCACGCACTACGAGCTTCCGTCTGTATTTAGGGTTGTGGATGGAACTCCACGGGTCTCCCGCGTCTCACCATAGGGCGAAGGACGGCCTCTCGCCATCCATCACCTGTCCGGAGTGTCCGTCGATGAGGATGAACATCGCCTTGCCCTTGTGCTGGTACTCCATGAACCAGACGGGGGCGTGCAGCAACTCGCCGTCGTACGTCGTCGGATATACCTGGATCGACTCGAGCGTGTCGACGCGCTTCTTCGCTTCCTTCTCGATGAACTTGTGCGCGAGCGCTTGCGCCTGGGCTTTCGCCTCCGGCTCCCCGACATCGCCGCTCTGGACGTCGACGCCGCCCGTCGAGCGCTTGTCGAAGTTCAACTTGTTCTGCAGTTGGAACTGGAAGCCGTCGTCCGGCTGGTACTTCGAGTACCCGCGGACCGCGACGACCGGGATGTTGTACTGCATCTGGATCCGGTCCCGGACGCGGACGACCTGCGGCTGGGTCTGCACCGAATGCTGCTGCCGGTTCTGCGCGCCCGCGGCGGCCGCGGCGATCGTGAGGGCGAACAGCGCGGCGCCCGCGGCTTTCTTCGTGCCCGTGTCGCCGTGGGCCATCATGCCGACGCCCGCGCCCCCACCGACGTTCTTCGTCCCCTGGAAGTCCGCGACGACGGAGGTCGGGACGACCCAGTACGGGACGTATTTCAGGGTGACCTGACCGAGCTCCGAGCGCTCCGCGACCTTTCGGCGGAACACGCCTTTGTTCAGCCACTTGCCGCCCGCCTCGAGCGCCTGCTCGTTCGAGATGCGGCTGTCGAGCATGAAGTGCTTCTGGATGATCTCCGCGGCACCGCCCGCGCCCATCGTCGTCACCGCGCCGCAGTACTCGCACACGACGAGCGCGAGGCCTCCGGACGGCTTCATCGGGCCGCCGCACGAACTGCATTTCAGGCTCTGCGGCATCGGCGGCGCCGCCATCGGCTGCACGGCGACGGTCGGGTTGTACGCCGGGCCCATCGGAGCCGCGCTCGGGTATCCCGGGGCCACCGGCGGCACGCCGGGGGCTGCCTGAGCCGGAGCGACGACGCCTTGCTTGGCGCCGCAAACGTTGCAGAATACCGATCCGTCCGCGATCCGTCCGCCGCACTGATTGCAGAACAGGGAGAAGCCTCCTATTCGACGGCCTAGGCAACTTCGCCTTACTTAAGAATTTCTCCCTGAGTTTCGTTGCGCGTAGTTCACATCCGAGCCGCCGGCCCGCCTCAATGACCGGGGATAGCAAACCTATAACGTCGGGAGGCGTCTGCGCAGACCGGATCGGGAGGACGCCGTGACGGGTTTCATGAGCCGCACCCTTGCGACATTCTTCGCGCTCGGCCCCGCGGACCTTCGGAATCTCGCCTTCCTCTACTTCGCGACGTTCATCATGCGGGCTGCCGCGTTCGCGGGAGTGGCGGTGATGCAAGACGTGAGCGCCCGGACCCTCGATGCGTTCGGGCGCGGGCTCCTCTTCGCCGTCTATCCGCTCGCAGAGATCGCGACGGTCGGCTATCTCGGCACGCAGTGCGACCGCGTCGGGCGGAAGCGGATCCTCGTCTTCGCACATCTCGTCACCGCCGCGGCCGTGTTCCTGTTCATCCCGAGCATCAGTCCCGTCGTCGCTCCGGGCGTCCAACCGCTACTCATCGCGGCGTTTTTCGCGATGTTCGGGATCGGCGCGGCGGCGAAGGTCGCGTCGACGCTCGCGATGATCAACGACCACTCGAGCCGCGCGAACCGGGCGCAGCTCATGGCGTTCTTCGACCTCGTGACGTTCGGCGGCCTCGTCGGGGGCTTCGGCTCGGCGTTCCTCGCCCTCAACGCGTTCCACGTCTCGGATGAGGCCGTCCTCGCGGTCAGTGGCTTCGGCGTGACGGCGAGCGTCATCATGGTCCAGTTCCTCGTCCGGGAGACCCCCTTCACCCCGGAGACGCAGCGCGGGACCGTCGAGCTCCTCCGCACGGTCTTGCGGAACCGAGACATTCAGCGGCTCCTCCCGGTCTACGTGCCCGTGGTCGCCCTGTACGGCTACGTCCTCACCTTCACGGACAACCTCCTCGGAACAGGGAGCGAGGGTTCGGCGACGGCGGGACAACTCCTCGTCATCGTGGCGTCCCTCGGGATCCCGCTCGGCGCCTCGCTCGCGGTGAGCGGGCGGATCTCCGATCGCGCGCGGCTGCGCCGCCCGTTCATGGCCCTCGGCCTCGCGTGTTTCGGCGCCCTCGCGATCCTGCTGGCCCTGGCGACGCGGCCCGGAGGCGGCACGGACACGGCGCAGCTGGTATCCCGATGGCCCCTGATCGCAATCTTCGCGGCGGGCGCCGGGACGTTCCCGCCCGCGGCGCTCGCCTACCTGGGGGACGTCGTCGGCCACGCCGTCACCGGCACGGCGTTCGGAATCTACTCGGTCATCTTCGGATCCGGGCTGATCGTCGGGCCCGTCCTGGGCGGCGCGTTGACGCAGGCCCTCGGGCCCCTCGCGTTCGCCGTGATCGCCCTCGGCCTCATCGGTATCTCGGCCGCCGGCATCGTGTTCATCCGCGAGCCGCTGAAATTCCCGCGGACGCCGATGGGCCCGGAGACCGTCGCGCCGCCCCCGGGCAAGCGCTGATCCGCCGTCCGTGGGCGCACCTGATTCTGGCGTCGCCGGATTGAAGTACCCACGGCCTCGTCGCACGGGACGTGGCGTCGAGCACGTCGAGCCTCCTGGACCTCGACCCGATCGCCTACTTCGCGATGGGCGGATTCGCGCTGTTCTTCGGACTGTTCTTCCTCGTGTTCCTCTGGGACATCCCCCTCTTCCTGTACCTATGCGGGCCGATCACGTTCATCCCGGGCGTCATCGCGCTCACAATCGGCATCGCCCAGTGGCGGCGCGAGCGTGCCGTCCTCGAGTTCGCGGAGTGGGTCAAGTCGCAACGGCGCGTCAAGATGGACCTCATGGCCCAGCGGATCGGCAAGACGCGGTACGAGACGGAGAAGTTGCTCGGCAAGGCGCTGAACGAGGGCCTTGTGAAAGGAGCGATCGACCGCACGACCGACGAGTTCGTCCTTGAAGAGGCCGGGAGGGAGGAACACTTCGTTGGGCAGTGCTCGCATTGCGGCGGGAACGTGGACACGTGGTACTTCCCGGAGGAGCGGGTCACCTGCCCGTACTGCCAGCGTGCCGTCACGGTCGTTTCGGGCTGACGCGACCATCCGCGGACGGCCCGCCGCGTGATTCAAGTAGGATCCGCGGCCCTATCCCGGAGGGATGTCCTCGGAACCCTCGGAGCCGGTGCTGCCGCCGAGGTCTTCCTCGTGGCGGTACAAGGACACCACGTATTTCATCGTGGGTGCCCTCCTGCTCATGGGTGGCATCACCGGCATCACCGCGGAGCTCGTCGGGGAGCCGTCGGAGTCGACCCGGCTCTTCGCCTTTGTCATGTGTTCGGCCGTGGGCCTGTTCCCGGGCGCCCTCCTCGTCCTCTTTGGCTGGAGAGCGCACAAGGAGGAAACGAGCCTCATCGAGTTCTCCGCGTGGATCAGGACGTATCGCCGCATCCCGCTGAACGACCTCGCGCGGAATCTCGGGAAGACGCGGTTCGAGACGGAGAAGGTCCTCGCGAAGGCCGTGGACCGAGGGCTCGTCTACGGGGTCGTCGATCGGACGACGGACGAGTTCGTCGTCCAGACGATGCTCGGGCAGCAGATCTTCGTCGAGGTGTGCCCCCATTGCGGCGCACGCGTCAACCGATGGTTTCTGCCGGAAGACCGGTTCGTGTGTTCTTATTGCAACCAAGCGATCCTGGCGTCCGACGTCGGCTCTCCCTCGGGAACTGCGAGGTGAGAGGTCACCATTCTTAAATATCACATGCCGGTTAGGACGATCTCCTCCCGTCGGGGTGCATCGTGGCTCGCGGATTGTTCGCAGCGCGGAAGCTCAAGGGCGAACGCCAGACGCGACGCTGGTCCGACCGGTACTACAAGAGGCGCGTGCAGCACCTTAAGGAGAAATCGGACCCGCTCGAGGGATCGCCTCAGGGGAAGGGCATCGTCCTCGAGAAGGTCGCGATCGAGGCGAAGCAGCCGAACTCCGCGCTGCGGAAGTGCGTGAAGGTCCAGCTGATCAAGAACGGCCGCCAGGTGACCGCGTTCGCGGTCGGCGACGGCGCGATCAACTTCATCGACGAGCACGACGAGGTCCTCGTCGAAGGGATCGGCGGCCGCATGGGGCGCTCGTACGGCGACATCCCGGGCGTCCGGTACAAGGTCATCCAGGTAAACGGCGTCTCGCTCGACGAGCTCGTCCGCGGGCGGAAAGAGAAGCCCGTGAGGTGAAGGGTTGGAACCCGAGCCGACGCCCCCTCCGGAGACGACGCCACCGCTGCCTCCCGAGGCGCCTCCTCCGCCGCCCGAGGCCGTCCCGGCCATCGAGCCCGCGGAGACCACGGAAGTTCCTCCCGAAGCTCCCGCAGAAGGCGAGCCCGCTCCGGTGGTCGAGAAGCCGAAGCGCGAGCCGAAGAAACCCAAGAAACGGCCCAGCTACGAAATGAAGCTCTTCGAGAAGTACGACCTGACCGAGGTCGTCGTGCACGACGCCGGCCTCGCGAAGTACATGAATCTCTCGCCAATCGTCATCCCGCACACGGGTGGGCGGTACGCGAACAAGCCGTTCGGCAAGGCCAAATCGAACCTCGTGGAGCGGCTGATCAACGGCATGATGCGCACGGAGGATTTCACCGGGAAGAAGGCGAAGTCCTACCGGGTCGTGCGCACGGCGTTCGAGATCATCGCGAAGAAGACCGGGAAGAACCCGGTGCAGATCCTCGTCGATGCGCTCGAGAAGGCCGCGCCGCGCGAGGAGATCACGCGCCTCCGGTTCGGCGGCATCAGCGTGCCCCGCGCCGTCGACGTCGCCCCCTCCCGACGGCTCGACCTCGCGCTCCGCAGCATCACGACCGGCGCGGTCTCGGCGACGTTCAAGAACCGCAAGCCCGTCGAGGAGTGCCTCGCGGACGAGATCCTGATGGCGGCACGCGGCGACATGCAGAGCTCCGCGATCGCGAAGAAAGAGGAGCTCGAGCGGGTCGCGTCGTCCGCGCGATGATTCGCCTCACCTTCACCGAAGGCTTAATTAGTCTCGGCTATCTGCGACTCGCGTTCGCGTTCAGGAGCCCGAGAGATGGGACGAAAGGAAGAGAACATCAAGAAAGCCCAGGCGTTGCTCCATCTCAAGGACCGCATCCGCAACATCGGCACCGCGGCACACATCGATCACGGGAAAACGACGTTGTCGGATTCGCTAATCGCGGGCGCGGGGATGATTTCCGAGGAGCTCGCGGGCCAGCAGCTCTTTATGGACTACGACGAACAGGAGCAAGCGCGCGGCATCACGATCAACGCCGCGATCGCGTCGATGGTCCATGACTTCGAAGGCGGCCAGTACCTGATCAATCTGATCGACACGCCGGGCCACGTCGACTTCGGCGGGGACGTAACCCGTGCGATGCGCGCCATCGATGGCGTGATCATCCTCGACGACTCCGTCGAAGGGATCATGCCGCAGACGGAGACGGTCATCCGCCAGGCGCTCAAGGAGCGGGTGAGGCCGGTCCTCTTCATCAACAAGGTGGACCGCCTCGTGAACGAGTTGAAAATCAGCCCGGAGCAGATGCAGCAGCGATTCCAGAAGATCATCACGGAGGTCAACAATCGCATCCGGAAATGGCTGCCCGAGGACCTCGGAGAGAAGTGGATGGTGAACGTCGAGGCGGGCAGCGTCGCGTTCGGGAGCGCGTACCACAAGTGGGCCGTGAGCGCCCCCTTCACGAAGCGGACGGGCATCGGGTTCAAGGACATCTACAAGCACTGTCAAGAGGGGACGATGAAGGAGCTCGCGAAGAAGGCGCCTCTCCACAGCGTCGTGCTGAACATGGTCATCCGCCACCTGCCGAATCCGCTCGAAGCACAGAAGATCCGGATCCCGATCATCTGGAAGGGAGACCCGCAGTCGCCCATCGGCAAAGCGATGATGACCGTCGACGAGAACGGCCCGGTCGGGTTCATGGTGACGAAAATCATCGTCGATCCCCAGGCGGGCGAAGTCGCCGCCGGTCGCCTCTATTCGGGCAAGATTCGCCGGGGCCAAGAGCTGTGGGTCAGCGGGATGCCGAAGCCCCAGCGCGCGCAGACCGTCGCGATGATCGTCGGCCCGGACCGCATCCCCGTCGACGAGATCGATGCGGGGAACGTCGTCGCGGTCGTCGGGCTGCGGGACGCGGTCGCCGGCTCGACCGTGAGCGACGACAAGGAGATGCAGCCGTTCGAGAAAATCGTCCACTATTCGGACCCTGTCGTGACAATCGCCGTCGAAGCGAAGTCAACGTCGGACCTCCCAAAGCTCGTCGAGGCGCTCCGCCTCTTGGCGAAAGCGGACCCGAGCATCCAGGTGGAGATCAACCAGGAGACCGGGGAGCACCTGATCTCCGGGATGGGGGAACTCCACCTCGAGATCACGATCTACCGGGTCCAGAACGACTACAAGATCCCCGTCACGACGAGCACTCCCATCGTCGTCTACCGGGAGGGCGTGGGCGGCAGGGGCGGGCCGTTCGAAGGCAAGTCGCCGAACAAGCACAACCGCTTCTACATGGAGGTCGAACCGCTCGAGGAGAAGGTCGTCGCCGCGATCCGCGCCGGCGAGATCGCGTCCGGGCAGCGCATCAAGGATTCGAAGGTGCTCGCGAAGAAACTCGAGGAGCTCGGGATGGACCGGAACGACGCGAAGAACGTCGTCTGGATTCAAGACACGAACATGCTGCTGGACGCGACGAAGGGGATCCAGTATCTCCACGAGACGATGGAGCTGATCAAGGAGGCGTACATCGAGGCGATGAACCGCGGCCCGCTCGCGGCGGAGAAAGGTATGGCCCTGAAGGTGAGCCTCGTCGACGCAAAGCTCCACGAGGACTCCGTCCACCGCGGGCCGGCACAGGTCATCCCCGCCGCCCGATCGTCGATCTACGGCGCGATGGTCCAAGCGGGGCGGAGCCTCCTCGAGCCGATCCAGAAGGTCTTCATCAACGTGCCACAGGACTTCATGGGCTCCGCGATCGGGGACGTCCAGAGCCGCCGCGGTGTAATCGAGGACATCACCCAGGAAGGCGAGATCACGGTCATCCACGCGAAGGCGCCGGTCGCAGAGATGTTCGGCTTCGCATCGGCGATCCGCTCGGCGACGCAGGGACGCGCCCTGTGGTCGACGGAGAACAGCGGCTTCGAGCCCGTGCCGGGGAACCTTCAGGACGAGGTCGTCCGGGCGATCCGCACCCGGAAGGGACTGCCGCCGGAGCCGTACGACGAAGCCTACTACGCGGCGTGATGTCCGGCGAAGGGTTCCCTCACCGCCATTCGCAATCCTGAAGTCTCCTCACGACGATCGACTGCCCTGAGCACCATGACCACGGACCGACGTTTCAGCCGCTTCAGCAAATCTCGGGACACCGCCGCCTTCAGCCTCACGGAGATTCCGGACGGCGGCGTCTGCCTGTCCGCGTTCCTGATCCTCACGGAAGCCGGACAACCGTCGCGCATCCTGATGGGCCACATGAATCCCGAGGCGCGGTGGGACCACATCGGGGCGCTCGATCCGAAGCGGGTCGAAGTGCACTCGCGCGCCTGGATGCTTCCGTCGTCCCACCTCATCTATCTCGAATCGCCCCAAGGCGCCGCTCGACGGATCGCGCGGGAACAGCTGAATCTCCCGAACGTCGAGCTCTCGGGGCCGCTGGTCGTCTCGGAGGCATACACGCCGAAGCGCTTCCCCGGAACACAGCATCACTGGGACGTCGAATTCCTGTTCCGCGGAGAGCTCGCGGGCCCGGACGTCCCGCGCGCCGCCGCGTGGAAGGAGCTGGCGTTCGTCGACCTGCGCCGCACGCCGAAAGCCGAGATTGCACGTTCCCACGAAGACATCATCGAGTCCGCCGGCCTGCGGTTCGGGACGGACTGAGCGGGCCTCCTCGCGGCCCGTTCCTATGGAGAAAATCGGGCGGGAGAATCAAGCGTGCGGGTGGGAAAGCATAAATACAGCAGGATGATTAGGCGCGTCCCACGGAGCGAAAAGCATGCCCGCGAAGCCCCACCTGAACCTCGTGTTCATCGGCCACGTCGACCACGGGAAGTCGACGACGGTCGGCCGGATCCTCTACGACACGGGAAACATCGACCCGCACGAACTCGAGAACCTGAAGAAGCTCGCCGAGCAGATGGGCAAGGCGACCTTCGAGTTCGCGTTCGTGATGGACCAGGTCAAGGAGGAGCGGGAGCGCGGCCTGACGATCGACGTCGCGCACAAGCGCTTCGACACGGACAAGTACTATTTCACGATCATCGACGCCCCGGGCCACCGGGACTTCGTCAAGAACATGATCACGGGCACGTCCCAGGCGGACGCCGCCGTCCTCGTCGTCGGCGCGGCGGAGGGCGTTCAGACGCAGACCAAGGAGCACATCTACCTCGCGAAGGTCCTCGGGGTCGAGCAGATGATCGTCGCGATCAACAAGATGGACGCGACGAAGCCCGAATACTCGGAGAAGCGCTTCACGGAGCTGAAGACGGAACTGAGCGGCCTCCTGAAGGTCTCCGGCTTCAAGGTCGACAAGATCCCCTTCATCCCGATCAGCTCGTACAAGGGCGAGAACATCGCGAAGGCGTCGACGAAGATGGGGTGGTACAAGGGCCCTGCCCTCGTCCCTGCGCTGAACGATCTCAGTGTGCCGCCGAAGCCGACGAACCTCCCGCTCCGGCTCCCCGTGCAGGACGTCTACTCGATCACCGGCGCCGGCACGGTGCCCGTCGGACGGGTCGAGACGGGCGTGCTGAAGGTCGGGATGAAGGTCCACTTCATGCCCGCCGACAAGGTGGGCGAGGTCAAGTCGATCGAGATGCACCACGAGCAGATCCCGCAGGCGGAGCCGGGCGACAACGTCGGATTCAACGTGCGCGGGGTCGACAAGAAGGACCTCCGCCGGGGCGACGTCGCCGGGCCGCCGGACAACCCGCCGACCGTCGCGAAGTCCTTCACGGCGCAGATCGTCGTCCTGAATCATCCAAGCGTCATCACGGCCGGGTACACGCCGGTCTTCCACGCGCACACGGCCCAGGTCGCCGGCACCTTCGAGGAGATCATCGCGGTGCTCGACCCGAAGACGGGCGCGCCGAAGCCCGAGAAACCCGACTTCCTCAAGACCGGCGACGCGGCCCGCGTCAAGATCCGACCGACGAAACCCCTCGTGATCGAGGCGTTCAAGGCGTTTCCCCAGATGGGGCGGTTCGCGGTCCGCGACATGGGGCAGACCGTCGCGGCGGGCCAGGTCATCGACGTCGAGAAGGCGAAGTGACCTCACGTCCGCGAGATCCGAATCCCCAGGTTGACGTATGGCTCAGAAGGCACGGATCTCGCTCAGCGGAACGGACCCGAAGAAGGTCGACAACGTGTGCCAGCAGATCAAGCTGATCAGCGAGCGGACGGGCGTCGCGATGTCCGGGCCGATCCCGCTCCCGACGAAGCGGCTCCTCGTGCCCGTCCGCAAGTCGCCGGACGGCGAGGGCAGCGAGACGTGGGACCGCTGGGAGATGCGGATCCACAAGAGGCTCATCGACCTCGACGCGGACGAGCGGGCGTTGCGGCAGCTCATGCGCATCCAGGTGCCGGACGGCGTGAACATCGAGATCGTCTTGCGATCGTGAGCCTCAGCGCGGCTCGAGATAGGTTCGGGAGAGCGCGAGCAAGGCGACGACGTCGACCACGAACAGGGCGAATCCCGATGCGACGATCGCGGTCGGGAGATTCGCGAGGACGAGCACGATCGGCCCGAATCCGGCCGCGGACGCGAACGCCACGGGCCACGCCCAGAACCGGCGGCGCAGGAAGCCGATCCCCGTCGCGAGGGCGACGAGCGGGGCGTAGCCGCTGAGGAAGGCGTGGCCGAGCGGGTCGAGGTGTGCCCACAGGATCGCCAGGAGGACGGAGAGGATCCATCCCGCCGCGGGCGCCATCGCGGGCCACGGCCTTTGATCCGCCACGATGCTCACGAGCGCCAGGACGACGGCCAGGGCGGCCGCGGAGACGACCGCCCACGGCGAGCCGGAAATCTGGCCGAACTCGATCGCGCCCGTGAGGAGAGCGAGGCTCCCGCCGACGAGGCTCAGTCCGACGAACCAGCGCAACGCGGCTTCGGTCCGCGGCGTCACGCCCCCGGCATCCGCGGCGGGCGGAAAAGCGTTCGGCCGTTCGTGGCGATGCCTTCGTCGGAAATCCGGGCGGCCTCAGTCGCCGCCGGTCTTCCGCCGCCTCCGCACCGCGACGTACGCCGAGACGACCACGATCGCCCCGAGGACGAGCATCAGGAACCAGAAGTCGATCGCCGGGACCCCTTGAGCCGAGGGCCCGCCGCCGCCGTACACGAACGGAACGCTCGCCTCGGCGACGTTGCCTGCTCGGTCCGTCGCTCGGACGGTCACGAAGTGCGGACCGATCGTCGGCGAGGGTACGTCGTACGTCGTCGCGCCCGTAGCGACGACGGGCGAGCCGCCGTCGTAGGCGACCTCGACCCGCGCGATCCCCGACAAGTCGTCCGACGCGGTCCACGCCACCGTCACGCCGCCGTACACGGTCGAGCCGCCCGCGGGGCCGGTCAGCGAGAGGGAGGGAGGGGTCGCGTCCACCGTCACGGCGACCGTCGTCTCGGCGACGTTCCCCGCGCGGTCGAACGCCTTGAGGAGGACGGTCCGTGCGCCCTCCGGCACGTTCGGGAACGTGTAGCCGGCCGCCTCGGCCAGCCGCACAGCCGGTCCTCCGTCGAGGGACAGCTCGTACCCGTCGATCCCGGAGATCGCGTCGGCGCCGAGCCAGAGCAGTTGCAGCTGCCTCGAGTTGACGTACGGTCCGGCGGGGGCGACGACGGTCATGCTCGGAGGCGTCGTATCGACGGCGAACGGGACCGTCTGCGTCGCGACGTTGCCCGCGCCGTCAATCGCGACCACGCTGACCGCGTGTCCGCCTTCGGGGAGGTCCGCGAGGGGATAGGAGGTCGCGTCCGCCGCGAGCTCGACGGACGGGTTCGAGTCGACGGTCAGCCGGACGGCCGAGATTCCGGCCCCGGTGTCCCGCGCGGTCCAGCGAACGTCGACGGCCGTGGTGTTCACGAACGAGCCGCGCAGCGGCGCCGTGACCTGGAGCTCCGGCGCCTTCGGATCGAAGTGGAAGGGAATCCCCAGGCGGGCCTCGTTGCCCGCGCGGTCCGTCGCCGTGACGATGGCGGTGTGATCCCCTACCCCCTGGAGCGCCAGGTCCGTCTGGCCCGCCGCATCCGAGAAGGCGACGGGGGGCGCGGCGTCGAGCGACACGTCGACGGAAGCGACGCCGGAGACGGCGTCCTCGGCGACCCATTTCAGGACCGTGCGGCTGGTCCATTCGCCCGGAACGGGCGTCTCGACGAACAGGTCCGGCGGGTGCGTGTCGAGGATCGTCTCCGCCTTCGCGGCGTCCGGGCCCGGCTCCCGCCAGTGGCCGCGGTCCACCGCGATCGTCGAGAACTCGTAGGCGTCTTCGCCGCCCGTGTAGTACGTGTCGAAAGGAATCGTCCCGTTCGGGTCGTCCGTCCCGAAGCCGAGCGCACCGTACCATTCGCCGCTCGGGTTCCACGGGGGCGCGTAGCGCGTCCAGTTCGGCGTGTGAAGGCTCCGGTAGTACAGCTCGGTCCAGAATACGCCGCTATTCCCGGAAGACCCGCGGGACGTGAAGTTCAGGCTCACGACCTGCTGGCTCGTGTACTCGGGGAGCGGCGCGATCTCCGATTCCGGCGCGCGGTCGGCGGCCACGACGGCAAGAGGCAAGCTCGGCACGATCCCGGCCGGGCCGAAATACGCCGCCAAGACGAGCGTTATCACGGAAACCGCGGCGAGAGCCGCCATCCTCCTCAACATACCGAACCCTCATAGGATAGACTGGTGTGAAGGTACATAGCCCTTCCGTCGCGCCGGCCCGCCAGGGACCGCCGGGACCAAAGCTCAGAATGAACGAGGAAAGCCCGTGTCGCCCGAGGCCGCTCGAACGGAACGGCTTCCGATCGGCATCAGAGACCCGCGCGGAAAGTTTCATGTGAACGGCGACGCTGTGCGCGCGTCGGGCCGGTAGATCAGCGGAAGATCGCCTGCTTTGCAAGCAGGAAGTCCTGGGTTCAAATCCCAGCCGGTCCATGCCCCAATACATCGGAACTGGCGGATGCAATCAGGCAAGAAAGAGAAAGGGTGGAGGTTGCTCTTTGCTTTCACGGCTACGATCGTTGCCGAACGCCCCTGTATTCCGTGGGAATCTTATTTAGCCCAGTTCATAGTTGCCGCGATGACGCCGCTTGACCGCGAAGGCCGCCAACCGCTGCACTATGCAGCCATGGCGAACGATTCGGCGAAGGTCGCTGAGCGCCTCGCTGCCGGCGATGACGCCAATCTTGGGGACCGGATGGGCATGACCCCGCTGCATCTGGCCTGCCAGGAAGGGGCCACCACAGCCGCAGCTCTTCTTCTGGATGCGGGGGCGAACGTCAACCGGCCCAACAGGCACGGCAACACACCGCTGTTTGTTGCGGTGTTCAACTCACGCGGCCGCGGGGACCTGATTCGACTGCTCCGCTCAAGGGGCGCAAATCCGCTGTACGTGAACAAAGCTGGGCAGACCCCGCTCGGCCTCGCACGAATCATTGGCAACCACGACGTGGCCCAGTTCTTCTCGGACTTGCCATGAAATCGAGTACGACGACCCCGCGGATTCCAACGTTGCGACAGCATGTCGTTGCGGGATGGCGCCGACGATTTTCGCTCCGACATGAAGGAACGGACGCGCGTTGCGGCCAAAGACCTAAATCCAACCCTCACTCTTGTGCCGCCCTATGCCGATGATTGACGTGTACGCACCGCGAGATATTTTCCCTGCAGGGACCGAGGGCCTGCTGGGCAAGGAACTTACGATGGCAGTTCTCCGTGCCGAGGGTGTGGCAACCCCCGGGCCCTTCCATCTGAACAATACCGCGGCGTTCCTTCACCTCATGGAGCCGGGTCATATTCACACCGCGGCAACCCTCTCCGCCCGCACCGTCCGCGTCCAGGTCATCACGCCGCCTGCGGCGTTAACGCGCGAAGGGCAGAAGCAACTCGTAAAAGAGATCACCGAGATCGTAACCAAGGTCTCCAACGACCCGACCCAATCCAGTCGCACGTGGGTGATTCTCACGGAGGCAGCCGAGGGCGGTTGGGGGCTCTCGGGCACCGCCTTTGGCCGGGAAGAATTCGCGGCGCTCGCAGCCAAGGCGGCTGCGGCACGCGCGAAGTAAGCGCACAATCAGTCTAGGAATCCGAGTCCCTATGGCGTGACTCCGGCCGAGTCCGGCGGCGGACCTCCTGGGCGTTCGGCGGCTTGTGACGCCGAGAGGATTTGAACCTCGGCAAGTTTGGAGCCCAGCCGGTCCATCCTTCTCGGCCGCGCGACAGGTCGACCTCGGGGCGCGCGGGACGAGGAACACAACCAGGCGGTCGCCCGGAGAGGTCGCCCGGGCACTGAGGCCCCAATGAAGGCGAACGAGATAGGTGCGGGGTCGGCCCGCGTTCACGCGATCTGTCCGAGGACCGGATCGAACTCCCAGGTGCCGTTCACCTGGCGGATGCACCGGCTCAGGGCGAAGTCCACGGTGACGGTCGTCGTCTGTCCGGACGAGATCGTGAACTGCCCCGCGATCTTGGCCGTCGCGTTGTCGGGCGGCACCATGAAGGTGACGGACTGGCCCGTCGCCGCGTCCACGCCCGTGGCGCTCACGACGGAAATCCGAATCTGCTCGTAGTGGCCCGGAGCCAACCGCGTGCTGCCGAGCAACTCGGAGACGTTCGTCAACGCGGCCAGATCGACCGTCTTGCTCCCGGAGAACACAGTGACCCAGGAGGCGTTGTCCTTCCCCGATTCATGAATCTGTACGCCCGAGAAGGTCACGTTCACGTGAGACCATGTGCTCATCGGGGCATCCTTGACGGAGACCGCCACGGCGCCCTCGTACAGAAAGTAGTACGCAGCGATTCCGCCGAGCACCACCACGACGACGAGCGCGAGCGCGGCGACGGCGCGAGGCATTCGTTCCTCCTCGGATTCCATCGTGTCGGGGGCACCGATAAACTTTCTGGAACGCTCGTCGAAACGGCCAACCCCCGCACGCGTCGGATGGCGGTTCGCGGCTTTATCCACGGCGCACGCATGGGGGGGCGCATGGCGACGGGCCGGGCCGCCCGCGCGTACGACGCCGGATATGTCGCGATCTACCGGACGGGCGTCCGGTTCAGCGACACCGCCGAGGCGACAACGGCGTTCGTGCGGTTCGTGGACCGCACGCGCCCCCGAGGCCGGGCGCTCGAACTCGGATGCGGCGAAGGCCGGGACGCGATCTTCCTGGCGAAGCGCGGACTCGACGTCGTCGCGATCGACGCATCCGCCGCGGCCTTGTCGAGGGCCCGGGAACGGGCGCGACAGGAAGGCGTCCGCGTCCGCTTTTCCCTCGGGAACATGACCGGCCGCCAGCCGTTCGGGGATGCGTCGTTCGACCTCGTCACCTGCATCGACGCCTTCCACTATGCGATCGAGGCCCGCGACCGGATCCGGCACTTCCGGGAGGCGTACCGGGTGCTGAAGCCGGGCGGCCTGTACTTCTTCTGCAACCACACGGCGCGGTGGCCGCGGACGAGCCCGGGCGAAGGGACCGAGACGATCATCGTCGAGGCGCCCGCCGGCGCGCGAGAGATCCGCATCCCGCGCGTCCCGTACGCGGTCCTCACGAAAGCGGGGTACGCCAGGGCCGTCCGCGGAGCGGGCTTCGTGATCCGGATGGCGCGGCACACGCGCACGTTCCCCATCCGAGACGAGGTCGCGCTCATCGTCGGCGAGAAGCCGCCTCGGCGTAGGCAGGGTCAGACGCCCGCATAGAGCCGGTCCGCGAGTTCGGTCGGCAGGCCCGCCTTCCGGATCTCCGCCGCGACGGCGTCGATGTCGTACGACACCCGTCGCACCTCGAACGTCCGGCGGGTGAGGTCGAGCACGCCCCACGCGGCGCGCGGATCCCCGTCCCGGGGCTGGCCCACGCTCCCCGGGTTCACGACGAGGCCCGAGCGGAACGGGCACGTCATCGGGAGGTGCGTGTGCCCCAAGATCACGAACGGAGCGGCCGCCATCCGGACGATCCACTCGTCCGCGGACCACGGGAAGACGTACTCGTCGTCGTTCCGCGGGCTCCCATGGTACATGGCGACGACGCCCTCCGGCAACGCGGTGCGGGCGCGGTCCTCAAGGTCCTTCAGGTAGCCGACCGACGCGGGCGTGAGGTGGATCCGCGTCCATCGGACCGCGATGGACGCGAGCTCGTTGAACGCGAACACCTCACCGGCGAGGGCCGCACGGTCGTGGTTTCCGCGGATCGCCCGCACCTTCCGCGCGCGCAGGGCCTCCAGGACCTCGTTCGGCCATGGGTTGTATCCGATCAGGTCTCCCGCCACCCAGATGCCTTCCGGGGCGACTCGGTCGACGTCCGCGAGGACCGCCTCGAGAGCCGGCCGGTTCGAATGGACGTCGGATAGGACCGCCAGGCGCATCGAGCGGCCGTAGGGGCTCGGGCTATTTCAGGTTCTCAATCGCGCGCGACCGAGGAACCTACAGGGCCCTTCGTGCGACGGGGTCGGATCGGACTTCTCGGGGAGCCCGCGACACGCTCCATTCGCCTACCCTGGAATTACCCTTAAGTAAGGGTAATTCCATCCATCGCCGATGCAAGTCGGCTGCGGCTTCCGGATCAAGGACGTCGGCGGACACCGATACGTCTACTTCTGGCACTACGAGGACCGAGCGGGTCGGTCGCGGCAGGTGTACGAATACGTCGGACCGTGTCGCGCGGCCTCGACAGCCGATCGTCTTCAGCAGGCGCTCGACCGCTACTACGCGTCGGCCGAGGAAGATCTCCGCCGCCAGCGGGTCCGCGCCCGCGCTTCGATCGCCCGCCTCGGGGCCTGACCAATTTCGCCGCACAGACCCCGGTTCGCGTCCATCCCCAGTGCGGTGCTCGAATGCACATCTTTAAGCCATCCGGCCCCTCTGGCCTCTCCATCCGACTCCTGGAAGGAATCGGATAGTAGGTAGTGAATGGACGAAGAGAGAGGCGGCAGACGAGGCGGCGGAGGCGGCGGCGGCGGCGGTTACGACCGAGGCCCGCGTACAATGTACGACGCGGTGTGCTCGGACTGCGGCCAAGCCACCCAGGTCCCGTTCAAACCGGACCCGGCCCGACCCGTCTACTGCCGAGATTGTTTCGCAAAGCGCCGGCCGCGACGGTTCTAGATCGAGAACGGCACAGCGTTCGAACCTTTTTCCGTTCGGGCTCCCAACCCGCCGTGCGGCTGGCGCGGAGCTCGTTTTTCCTTCTCCTGTCGAGCGAGGGCCATCTCGGGAAAGCAAAGCCGCGTTCGGGACGCCGCCGGACGAAGCCTCATTCGGATATCGGCCTTCGGCGGGATGGTCGAATGGGGCACCGGCTCCGGAAGTGGAAGGACGACGTGGACCGGCTCAAGACCGAGGTCCTCGCCCTCTACCTGGCTTCCAAGGATTCGCGCACGCCCTGGTACGCGAAGGTCTTGTTGGCGCTCGTCATCGGGTACGCGCTCAGCCCGATCGACCTGATTCCGGATTTCATCCCCGTGCTCGGCTACGTCGACGATTTGGTCATCGTGCCGGCCGGACTTTCGGCGGTGCGCCGGATGATCCCGCCGGACGTGCTGCGGGAATGTCGGGAACGGGCGAGCGCGGGCGGCGTCCTGACGACCCGCCAGAAGTGGATCGGGGCCGCCATCGTCGTGCTCGTGTGGACCGTCGTGCTCTATGCGTTCGTTCGGCTCCTCCTGCAATTCGTGTGACCGTGGTCCGGGAGGACGACCCGTCGAAGGGTCCGGGGCACGTGAACCCTTATCGCGCACGATGGCCTTGGAGCGCCGTGGACCGGATCGAGATTGCCCGGGGCCTCGAGGCGACCCGCGACTTCGCCCTCTTCGTGCGCGACGAGCGGACGCTGGTGATCTCGGACCTCCATCTGGGGTTCGAAGGCGCACTCGCGGAGCAAGGCGTCTCGATCCCCAGGTTTCAGAGGCGTGTCGTGCTCGAACGGCTCGGCAAGATGCTCGACCGCGGCAAGGCGGAGAAAGTCGTCATCGCGGGCGACTTCAAGCACGAGTTCTCGAAGAACCTCGTCGACGAGTGGGTCGAGGTGAAGCAGGTCCTTCGGTTCCTGAAGGACCGTGTCACGCCCGTCCTCGTCCGCGGGAACCACGACAACTACCTCGCGACGATCCTCGGAGACCTCGGGTTGACGTTGCACGAGCGCGCCGACATCGGCAACCTCACGATCGTCCACGGCCACGAGGACGTCTCGACGTTGCATCCGATCGTCATGGGGCACGAGCATCCGGCGGTCAAGCTGAAAGACGACCTAGGCGCCGTCGTCAGCGTGCCGGCGTTCCTCGTGTCGGACCGGCTGACCGTCCTGCCGGCGTTCAGCCCGCTCGCCCTCGGGGTCGATGTGTCCTCCTATCCGTACCTCTCCCCGATCCTGAACCGGACGCCGATTGACGACGCACGCGTGATCGGCGTGGACGAAAACGAGGGGCTCCTGGACTTCGGCCGCGTCGCGGGACTCAAGTCGATGCGCGCGGCTCTGCTGATGAAGTGACCACGCGTTTCAGTCGGGATGCCGGATCTCGAAGTATTCTCCGAGGACGAACAACAGGCCGACGAACCAAAACAGGACGGGGAAAAGGAGCGCACCGCTCGCGGTGCCCGACGGCGCGAGCGCCACGTATACCGGATAGAGCATCAGGATGATCGCGAGGAATCCGAAGAGCAGACCCAAGTGCCCGAAGAACGCGGCGTACTTCAAGGGAAACTCACGAGGGTTCATCGATCGACAGGGCAAAAAAGCCTGCGCTGCGAGGCGCTCGATATCGAGCCTTGATTGAATCCTCGGAGGGCCGCGACGCATTCGGCGCGGCCGGCTCCCGGGGTGAAGCACACCGCTCCGGCGATAAGACGTATGGAGGGAAGCCCGCGGACCCTCCGCCCGTCCCAGGATGAAGCGTCGAACGGTCTTCACGCCCCTAAGGTTTATGCTTCCGTCGCCACTCCACGTGCAAATGGTTGCGGACATCGACATCGCCCAGGCCGTGGCGATGCGTCGAATCGTCGATGTGGCATCCGGACTCGGACTGGGCCGGGACGACCTCGTCCTGAAGGGCGACCACATCGCGAAGGTCCGCCTCGCCGCCGTCGACCGCACCCGGAACGCTCGACAAGGGAAGCTCGTCCTCGTCACCGGCACGACCCCGACCCGCTACGGCGAAGGGAAGACCTTGACCACGGTCGGGCTGGGCCAGGCGCTCACGAAGCTCGGGTCGAAGGCGATCGTCGCCGTCCGGGAGCCGTCCCTGGGGCCCGTCTTCGGGACGAAAGGCGGCGCCACGGGCGGCGGCCGCTCCCAGGTCCTCCCGATGGAGGAGATCAACCTGCACTTCACGGGCGACATCCACGCGGTCGGCGCCGCGAACAACCTGATCGCCGCCGTCATGGACGCCCACGTCTTCCACGGGAACGAGGTCGACATCGATCCGACGCGCGTGCTGTTCCCGAGGTGCTTGGACATGAACGACCGTCAACTGCGGAACATCGTCACGGGCCTCGGCGGCCCGAAGCACGGCGTGCCGCGGGAGGACGGCTTCATCATCACGGCCGCGAGCGAGGTCATGGCGATCCTCTGCCTGACGGAAGGGATCCGGGACCTCAAGGAGCGCCTGGAACGGATCATCGTTGCGTTCGATCGCCATGAGCACCCCGTCCGCGTCGGCGACTTGAGCGTGCAGGGCGCCGCCTCGATCCTGCTGAAGGACGCGCTCATGCCGAACCTCGTGCAGACCCTCGAAGGCACGCCGGCGTTCGTCCACGGCGGCCCGTTCGCAAACATCGCCCACGGCCACAATAGCCTCCTCGCGGACCGACTCGCCCTCGGCCTCGGGGACGTCGTCGTCACGGAGGCGGGGTTCGGCTCCGACCTCGGCGGGGAGAAGTTCGTGGACCTCGTGTGCCGCGGGAGCGGCCTCGTCGCCGACGCGGCGGTCCTCGTCGTCAGCGTGCGCGCCCTGAAGCACCACGGCGGCGTCAAGAAGAAGGACCTCGCGGTCGAGGACCTGAAAGGCCTCCGGGCCGGCTTCCCGAACCTGGACGCCCACATGAAGATCCTCCAGACGCTCGGCATCGCCCCGGTCGTCGCGGTGAACCGCTTCGCGACCGACACGGATCGGGAGGTCGACGGGATCGTCGACCACTGCCAGGACGCCGGCGTCCGCGCGGCGGCGCACACGTGCCACCGGGACGGCGGGGCGGGCGGGGAAGACCTCGCGCGGCTCGTGCTCGACGCGGCCGGGGCCTCGCCGCACTCCGTGCGGTTCGTGTACAAGGACGACGACCCGCTCGAGGAGAAGGTCGCGAAGGTGGCCACGTCGATCTACGGCGCGGCCGGCGTGAAGTTCGATGCCGCCGCCCTCGGCGACCTCGAGCGCCTCCAGGCCGCAGGCCTCGACCGGCTCCCGGTCTGCATTGCCAAGACGCAGCTCTCCCTCTCCGACGACGAGCGCGCGCTCGGCGCCCCGAGAGGATGGACGCTCCAGGTCCGGGGCATCCGGCCATCCGCGGGCGCAGGATTCCTCGTCGTGCTGGCGGGCGACATCATGCGGATGCCCGGCTTGGGCGAGGAGCCGGCCGCGCTGGCCATGGACATCGACGCGAACGGACGCATCAAGGGCCTGTTCTAGCGAAGGCCTTTAGCCGACCGCCTCGTTCGTCGGGCCGTGCCCGAGCCCTCCTCGTGGGAGAGCCTGTACGCGAGCTCCGACGTCGCGACCCTCCCCTGGTACACGCCCGACCTCGACTCCGATTTCGAGGCCGCCCTCTCGCGGCGCCGCCTCGGAGGCAAGCGGATCCTCGACCTCGGGACGGGGCCCGCCACCCACGCCATCGCCCTCGCGTCCCGGGGCTACGACATCGTCGCGACAGACATCTCACCGAGCGCGATCAAACGCGCGAAGCGGGTCGCGAAGACATCCGGCGTGCGGATCGACTTCCGCGTGGACGACGTCCTGGAGTCGAAGCTCGAAACGAGCTCCGTCGACGCGATCGTGGACCGAGGGGTGTTCCACACGCTGGAGCCGGCGAAGCGTGCCGTCTACGTCCGCACGGTGCACCGCATCCTCCGCCCGCGAGGCTGGCTCTTCCTGAAATGTTTCTCGGACAAGCAGCCCGGCACATGGGGTCCCCACCGGATTTCGAGGCAGCAGCTTCGCGCCTCGTTCGAGGCGGCCTTCGAGATCCTCTCAATCACGAACACCGTGTTCGGGGGAACGTTGGATGAGAATCCGAAGGCGCTCTTCGCGACGATGCGCCGTCGGGGATCGGCGACCTCACGCGAGTGACGTCACCGGACGCCGGCGTCCGACGAGAACCGCGAAAGAAACCGCTCGACGAGATCGCGGTTCCCCACGTACGTGGGCACGGTCTGGTCGATCCCCGTCGGCGGGACGTCGAGGATCCGCTCAGCCCCCGTCGTCCCCGCGCCACCCGCGGCCTCCGCGATGAAGGCGATCGGGTTCGATTCGAAATGAAGGCGGTACTTGCCTTCGGGCTTGTCGACCTGGGCCGGGTAGGCGAAGAAGCCGCCGTAGTGGAGGATCTGATTGAAATCGCCGACGAAGCAACCGCCATAGCGAAGATTCACCAGCTCCCGTTCGAGTTCGCCGACGAACGACTTGACTTCGGGGATCCACTTCTCCCGGTGTCCGCCGATCCCGTACAGTTTCCCCTTCGCCGGCAGACGGACGCCTTCCTCGAGCAGGAAGAAGTCGTGCGGACGGCCGCCTCCTCCCTGGACGAACTCGTGCACGCCCGCGCCCGCCGCGTACACGAGCGTCGTGGCGGGCCCGTAAACCAGGTATCCCGCCGCGAACAACTCGGATCCCCTCGCCGGGAGCGTCGCGCCGTCAAAGATGCCGAAAATCGTGCCGAAGGTGTTGTTGCTCTTGACGTTCGAGGATCCGTCGAGCGGGTCGAGGGCGACCGAGAAACGCCCACGGCCCACCTCCTGCACCTGGCCCATCTCTTCGGAGGCGACCGCGGAGACCAGGTTCGACCGCCGCAGCTCCTCGACGAAAACGTCGTTCATCCAGACGTCGAGTTCGAGCTGCTGTTCCCCGTAGACGTTCCGAGTGGCCGCCGGATTCCGCCGGATGGGGAACTCCCGCCGGATCCGTGTCGCGAGCCCGGCTATCCGCCCGAGGAGGGCGGCGAAGTCGCGGTCCACCTGGGCCGCATGATCCGCGAGCGTGACGTCCGTCTCGCGTCCCTCCTCAGTACTTGACGTACCACCCGTCGAAATGGTCTTGGAGTTTCTCCTTGCCGCCGTAGAAGTCCCACCACGGACGCGCGTGGTCGTGCGCCATGTCCGCGAGGACCTTGAAGTTCTTCACGCCTTGCGTGCGGACGTAGGCCATCTGCTTCTCGATCGACGTCTCCTTGAACGCGTCCTTCCAGATCGCGCGGCCCGCGAGAAACCCGGAGGCGCCGCCCCGGCACGCGTGGTCGACGAGCGTCCGGAAGACGTCGAAGTCCGCCCCCGCGCTCAGGACGACCCACGGCGCCTTCGTCGCCTGACTGAGGCGCTCGCAGTTCTTCCGTAGATCCTCCGGGTCCTTCGTCACCTTCGGGTCCCCAGGGAACTCCGCCTTCAGCACGTCGAGCCCGAGAGGGCTGAGGACCTCCGCGGTGCGGATCACGATGTCCGCCTTGTGGTGGGCGAACTCCTCCTCGCTCTCCTCGACCGGGTACGACATCGGCTCGCACACGAACGCGAGGTCGAGTCGCCTGCATTCGTCGGCGACGGATCGCACGACCTTCACCTGGTGGTCAACGACGTCCCGCGGCGCGTCTGGGCTGAAGAACACGAGGAGCTTCGCCGCGCTCGCACCGAGCCGCCTCACCTTTTCGACGGCCCACCCATCGAGCAGCTTCGTCAGCCGCCAGTTCCCCTGCTTCTCGTACCCGGACGTCTCGAGGGCGACGAGGAGCCCCGTGCGACCGGGGAGGACGAACCGGTTGACGGCGGCGCCCACGCCGTACTCCGGGTCGAGGAGGTACCCGCTCGCGTGCGGGGCGAGCGCCTCCGTGACGCCGAGCTTGACAGCCTCCATCTCGGCGTATGTCGTGGCCTTCGGATTCTCCGGGTGGAGCATCTTCTGGAGGCTCCCCCGCTGGTCCATCGCGATCATCGTGAAGCGGCCCGTGTCGTCGGAGATCTGCTGGAGGCCGCGGAGTTTGCCCACCGAAATCCGGATTCTTTCACCCCGAGATGTCACCAAAGGACTCAGTCGTCTTGACCTTTGCGCAAGGGACGGCAGCTCACGAGGGCAGGACAATCCGCGAATCCGTCCCTGAGGTCGGCCTCCGGGGACTGGGGTCGAGCGGGGCGTAGATTTATCGGCCTGGTCGCGCATCGGAAACGGGGGGAGAGGATCGTCCACGTCTCCGCCGGCCTCATCGTGACAGCGTTGCTCATCGGCGCCGCGGCCGGGGGCGCGGCCGCTTCCGGCGATTCACCCCGCTTCCTGGAGTCTCCGCTAACCGAGATGTGGGGGCCTCCCGCCCCAGGGCCTGCGGGAGACATTCGGTCGCCGTCCCCGCGGACCGTCGTCCCCATCGGGACCGACCTTGCCGATCTCGTAATCGAGCCAAACCGACCCTACGCCTACACCGCCGATCGCTTGCGGGACGAAGTCGAGGTCGTTTCCCTTTCCACCATGTCGGTCGAGCGGTCCATTCCTGTCGGCAACGAGCCGGTCGCCCTCGCCCTGAACCCGTCGTCGACGATCCTGTATGTCGGCCATGCCGCGGAGCGAACGATCCGGGCCATCGATCTCGCTTCTTGGGCGCAGGTTGGGAACTTCAGCACTCCCTTCCTCACGTGGGATCTGGTGGCTCCGACGGATGGCCAGCTCATCGCCACGACCCACGATCCCGCCTACACCGGAGAATACCCGTACGTCGTGAACAGCACGGATGGGTCTGTCTTACAACGGCTCGATCCTGGCGAGCTTGTGTACATGGACTTCCTCGTCGCGGTGAACTCGACGGGAACCCTGGCCTTCCTGGTGACTTCCGCGCTGGCTCCCTTCGTCATGTTCTCCTTCGAACGGGATTCATCGGGAACCTGGACTTTCCAGGGGCGAGGTCCGGACTTCGGTCCCGGCGCCCCAGCGGCGAGCGACATCATCGTTTCCCCGGACGATGGGTGGGTCTACGCGACTTTAGCTAGCGGCATCGTAGAGGGGATCGCGGTCAACGGGCTCGGTTCGGGCCCGATTGGCCTTGGGTCGACCTCGCATACGGCCGATGCGTCTCCGACGGGCGAGTTCGTCGTATCCGCGGGGGACGCGACGGTGCGCATTTATGATGTGAGCCCAGCAACGGATCCGGGTGGATTCCACGGATTTCCGGTCGACCCCGTGGCGACCATCGCTCTTTCGGACCAGCCTTGGCATCTTCGGATCTCCCCTCGCGGGGAGTGGATCGTCGCGATCGTCGGTATCACGGCCGACGCATGGCAAGACCTCGAGATCATCGCCGCGCCGGCGCTGACCGATGTTCGTGGTATTGCCCCACAGCCCTTCACAAAGGACCTCGTCGTAGACGTCTCGGCCCGGGTCGTGGACTTCCGGAGTCTCGCGGACTTTTCCGTGGTCGTCCTACTCGATGGCATGGCAATCCCGGGTTCCTTCGATCCCGCGAGCGGGCTTGTGGTCGCGCGCGTCGGTCCTCTCGCGGAACTCGATCACGACGTCCAAGTCCGCGCGGTCCGCGGGACCGAAGTCACGGAAGCTCGGTGGACCTTCGTCGTTGACGCGACCCCGCCTGTCCTTCAAGTCGATCCGATCCCGAGCGTCGTCGAGTCCGACGCCCTCGTGATCTCGGGAACCGTGGTCGACCTCCATCTCGTCTGGGTGCGGGTCGGGTCGTCGTTCCTGACGGATGTGACGGATAGTCGCTTCAGCGTATCGGTCCGTCTGGATGTCGGCTCGAACTCGTTCGAGATCGAAGCCCTCGATGGCGCGGGAAACGTCGCACAGACGGTTGTGAGGACCGAATTCCGGCCGCCCGTCCGATGGTTCGTCCATCCGGACGGCCACTTCCAAATCCAGATCCCTTGGGGGTGGAGCGCGGAGGGCAACGTGACCCTCGGGAATACGACGTTTGATGTCCTCCTGTCGCAACCGTCTCGCCCGGAGTTAGTCAGCGTGTCCCGTCATGCGCTCGCGCCCAGCGGCGGAGACGACGCCCGCCAAATCCTTAACAACATGATTTCCGACGCCCGCCTCGAAGCACAGGTCGAAATCTTCGAGCCGGTCGCCGACACATCCGTCGATGGACATCCGGCCGCGCGAACGGTCATCGCCCTCACGAGGATTGGCTTACCACAGATCTTCGAGGTCGTGACGGTGGTCGTGGGCACGGAATGGGGGCTCTCCTGGATCCTGATTGGAGCGGCACCGGTCGGGGTGTTCCAAGATTCCCGGCCCGAGATCGAGTCCACGATGCTTACCTTTGACATCTTCGGGTCCGGTCCGCTCGAAATCGCGAACCTAGGACTCCGGATTCTCGCGGGAGGATCCGTCGCCGCAGTGCTTGGAGGAATCATCCTCGTCGCGTTCGTCCAAGATCGCCGCCGTCAGAGGCCTTTGCGACCCTAGGCCAAGTCTTTTTCCAACAGCATCGCCTTCACGACCCGAGATGCGGCTCCCCGCGATCGTCCTGAACTTCAAGACCTACCCGGAAATCCTCGGGAAGCGGGGCTGGGACCTCGCGAAACGCTTCGCCGCGGTTGCGGATGACACGGGCGCCTCGATCGTCCTCTGCCCGCCCGCGACGGACCTCGCCCACGTTGCGAAGCTCGTGCACATCCCGGTCTTCGGGCAGCACGTCGACGCCACGGAAGCGGGGCAGGCGACCGGGTGGATCCCACCGGAGGCGCTCCTTGAGGCGGGCGCCGCGGGGACGCTGATCAACCACAGCGAACGGAAGGTCGCCTGGGAAGAAATGGCGAAGAGCGTCCCTCGTTGCCAAAAGATCGGCCTCGAAGTCGTCGCGTGTGCGGACGACCTCGCGGAAGCAGAGACCCTCGCCAAGCTTTCTCCGGAATACATCGCGATCGAGCCGCCCGAGCTAATCGGAGGAGACGTCAGCGTGACGACCGCGAAACCGGAGGTCATCGCGACCGCCGTCGAGCGAATCCATGCCGTGAACCCTCGGGTCGTGGTCCTCTGTGGCGCGGGCGTTCGGAGCCGCAAGGACGTCGCGAAGGCGCTCGACCTAGGGACTTCGGGCGTCCTGCTGTCCTCCGGCATCGTCAAGGCGAAGGATCCGGAGAAAGCGCTCCGAGACCTCGTGAAAGGGCTTCGCTGATCCCGGATTTGCCGGCGGTTTTCGCAGACCCCTCCGTGGCCTTGAAATATCCGACTGCGCACTCCGGGTTGGGGGATCGAACTCGATGTCCACGCTCGCCGAGAACGCCGTCAAGAACTGCCTTCGGATCGGACCGGACGACAACGTCAGCATCTTCTGTTATCCGCACACGTTGCCGCTCGCGGAGGATCTCGCGATCGAATGCTTCAAGGTGGGCGCGGACGCCCTCCTGGACCTGTACACGGACCGTTACCACGTCGCGTACATGAAGCACCTGTCCGTCGAGCAACTGCGGAAACCGTCCGCGTTCTGTCGCGGCCTTTCCGAGCTCTCCACCGCCGTCTTCTGGGCCGGCTCCCTCTACGATCCGTCCAACTTCCGGAAGTTCACGCCCGAGAAGATGGCGGCGAACGACGAGGCCGAGACCGCCGCCCACCTGCCGATGCGCGAACGGAAGGTACGAAGCCTTTCGCTGGGCATCTCCCTCGTGACGCGTCCGCGGGCGAAGGTATATGGTTTCGACTTCGCGGCGTGGGAGCGGATGGTCCGCGCCGCCTCGTCCGTGCCATCGAAGACGCTCACGACGACGGGGCAGAAGCTCGCGGGCATCCTCGGGACCGCGGACACGCTCCACGTGACCTCCGAAGGGGGAACCGACCTGACGGTTTCCGTGCGCGGGCGGCAGTCCATGATCTACGACGGGGTCGTCGACGAGGATGACATCGCCGCGGGCGTGTTCGAGGCCTCGATCCCGTCCGGCAGCGTCACCGTCTTGCCGGACCCGGCGAGCGCCGACGGGACCGTCGTTTTCGATACGTCGCAGGCCTGGGCCGGTCGGTCCGTCCGAAAGCTGAGCTGGGAATTCCGGAAAGGACGGCTCACGGCGTTCGAAGGGGATCCCGGCGCGGCGGCCCTGAAGAAACAGTACGACCTCGCGTCCGGCGACAAGGACCGCATCGCGGCCGTCTCGATCGGGACGAACCCGAAAGCCCAAGTCGGCTTCCTCCAGAACTCGATCGTCCGTGGAGCCGTGTCGATCGGACTCGGCGGCAACGAATTCCTCGGAGGACCGAACAAGTCGTCGTTCGGGTTCGAGAGCACGATCCGGGCCGCGACGCTCGAGGCCGACGGGAAGGAAATCGTCCGCGACGGCAAGTTGCTCTTCGCGTGACGGCCCGATAGCTGTAGCGTGCGTGCACGCCATCCGCTTATCGACCCCGGCGGCGTCCGTCGGCCGTGCGTACGCCCGGACGATGGCTCGCAGCCCCCCTCGCGGCCTTCGTGCTCCTGGCGTCGCCCCTCTGGACGGAGCGTGCGGCGACCCTCCCCCCGTTTTCTCCGCTATCGCCCGTCCCCTTTTCTTTCGGTTCGGGGGCTGCCGTGGTCCTTGCGCGAGTCTACGCGAACGCGGCCCGCGATGACGAGTTCGTCGAGATCGCGAGCCGGTCACCGGAGTTCCTTGACCTCGCGGGCTGGTCCCTCACGGATGGCGAGGCGACTGCGGTGTTCCCTCCCGATTCGGTATTGCCTCCGGGCGGCCGTCTCCTGATTGCGCGGAACGCGACGAGCTACGCGGAGGATGCACTCGCGACCGCGGACTTCGCGTTCGAGGGGGGCGCCGCTCGTCGGATGGAGGGCGGCATCCCACGGCTCGCCGATGACGGAGACGAGGTCCGCCTCGTGGACGCGTCCGAGCGAGTCGTCGACGCGTACGTGTGGGGCGATTCCTCGGATGCCGGCACGGGATGGCTGGGGCGTCCGGCGGAGGCGATGGGCCGCGGCGAGATCGCGGTGCGCTCCCAGACCGACCTCAGCGCATGGGTCGATTCCGATGGCGCGGGCGATTGGGAAGGGCTCCGACGGCACCGACTCGGTCAGTCGAGTTTCGCACCTTCGGAATTCCAAGTCTCGGGACGGCTCACGGCGGTCCTCTCGCCCGACGCTGGAGACGGCCCGCTGCGTTCGTTCGTCGAATCGACACAAGGGACGCTCGACATCGCGGTCTACACCTTCACGAGCGCCCGAATCGCATCGAGCATCGCGGACGTGGCGGGCCGGGGTGTCCGGGTCCGGGTGCTCCTCGACGGGGCGCCGGTCGGAGGCGTGGAACCGGAAGAGGACCGTGTGGTCCGCGGGCTCCTCGACGCCGGGGCGGACGTTCGGTTCCTAGCGGGCGGTGGAGACGTCGTGAAGCGGTACCGCTACCTCCATGCGAAGTACGCGATCGTCGACGGACAGGCCGCTTGGATTGGTTCGGAGAACTTCGGGGACGCGGGCTTTCCACCGGAGGACGAAGTCGGGAATCGAGGATGGTCGATCGTCGTCGCAGACCCGGTGGTGTCGGCCGCCCTGACGAAGGTATTCGAGATCGACTTCGATCCATCTCGACGGGATTCGATCGCGGCGATCCCCGAAGACGCGGAACCGCTCCCGCCTTTGCCGCGAAGCCCGCCGTGGGGCTCATCCGTCGAATCGACGAGCCGCCGCGCGAGGCTCCTCGTCGCTCCCGACACCTCGCTCGACCCGGATGGCCTCCTGGAGATCCTCGCCTCCGCATCGGATCACATCTGGATCGAAGCGTTCTACCTCGACGAGCTTTGGCGGGACCGTCCGAATCCCTTCCTCGAGGCCGCCTTCGACGGGGCCCGCCGCGGGGTCTCGGTGCGTCTCCTGCTCGACGGGAGCTGGTCCTCGGTCGGCGACGATTCCAGGGGCAACGACGCGGTCGTGGACCGACTCAACCGCCGAGCGAGGAACGAGAGCCTCGATTTCACCGCGCGACTGCTCGAGCCCCACGGACGGATCGAGCGACTGCACAACAAGGGCGTGGTCGTCGACGGCCGGACGGTCCTTGTCTCGAGCATGAACTGGGCGCTCGGGTCCGCGACCGAGAACCGGGAGATCGGGATCATCCTGGACGACCCGGACGTGGCGGGGTTCTTCGAAGCCGCATTCGCCGCGGACTGGGACGGCCGGCCGGCCTCCGGGTTCGACGCGTGGCGACTCGACGACCCGCTTCTTCTCCTGGGCGTGTACGCGTTCGTCGGCGTCGCGTCCGCGGTTTCACTGCGAAAATTGAGAGTCGGGGCCAAAGGGATAAAGCCCCGCCCGAGGGTGCGACGGCGTGGCGCCTACGGAGCTCATCTCCGCGGCCGATCTCGAGAAGTTCGGCTACTGCCCGCTGAGCTGGTGGCTCAGCCGCGGCCTCGCCCCGGAGGACGGCGCGGAGCTCGTCGAGGGCGAGAAAAGGCACGAGGCCGCGTCCGCCGACCTGAAGGGGATTGAGACCCACGAGGCCCGCGCGCGCGAGGCGGAGACGGGCGTCATGTACTTCGCGATCGCCGCTTCGATCGTCGCAATCGTCGGCGTGGGGTTCCTCACGTCCACGATTCTCGAGATCGCGCAGACCCTCGCCGCGATCGCCTTGATCTGGCTCCTCGCGGCGGTGTACTTCCTGTACCGCGCGGAGACGCTGGCGACGCCGGAGGACAAGCTGCTTTCCGAGCGGGTCATCCTCGGATTCGCGATGGCCGCGGCCGTGATCGCGACGGCGGCCGTCTCGCTGCCGGGGATCGAGAACCAGGCGCTCGCACAAGGCTTCGAGGCGCTCGCGCTCCTGTGGCTCATCGGCGCCTCGTTCTTCCTGTACCGCTCGATCGGCGCCCTCGGCGTCGCGCGTGCGACCCGTGAGAGGTACCACGTGAAGGGCGACCTCGTGTACATCGACTCGGCGGCGGAGAAGCCGAAGCTCTTCATCTCGAAACGGCACGGCCTCTCGGGCCGGCCCGACGCGGTCGTCATGGACGGGGACCACCACATCCCGGTCGAGATCAAGACGGGACGCGTGCCTCGCGGGCCCCTCTTCTCGCACATCCTCCAGGTCGTCGCGTACTGCTTCCTCCTCGAGGAGGAGTACGGCAACCCGCCCCCGTACGGCGTCATCCGGTACGGCGAGACGAACTACGAGATCGAGTACAACGAGGACCAGAAGAAGCTCCTCTTGCAGAAGCTCGCGGACATGCGCACGTCGATCGCGAAGGGCGAAGCGCACCGCAATCACAGCCGTCCCGGGAAGTGCGTCCACTGCTCCCGGCGAGGCGTGTGCCCGGAGCGGCTCGCCTAAGGCTCCTTCTTCTCGTCGCCGAGCTGCGCTCCGAGTCGTTCCGCGATCCGCTCAATCTGCTGCCGGAGCTCCCCGACCTCCCGCCGCATGTGGAGCATCTCCTGCTCGAACGGGGTGAAGCCCTTCGTCGAGAGGATCCGATGGGATACGAACATCCCGACGAAGACCGCGCCGACGATCGACAGGACGGAGATCACCATGAGCGCGAAGACGAACGTGAGGAAGGAGCCGATCACGTCCCCGGGGGTGATGAACCCCGTGATCACGGCGACCTCGACTGCGATCAGGACCCCGATGACGAGCAGCCAGAGGAGGGCCCAGCGGGAAATCCTCACGGCAAGGTCCCCTTTCGCGGGAGCACCCATCGGAAGTCGTCCGGCGGCGTGCGACGGATCACGGTCGTCAGGTTGTCGCTCTCGTACGGGAAGGTGAACACCATGACGGTCCGGTTGTCGGCGTCCTTCTCCGTCCCCACGGTGACGTTGTACTCGAAGTAGTTCCCCTGTTGGTCGACGAGGTACGCATCGATCGAGAACGTCGCGTCCGCGGGGACCCAGGTGTGCTCCTCGTACGTGTCGAGCCGGAGGATCGTCTGGTTCGCGCTCGGCTCGGATCCGTTAATCGACAGGCGGATCTCCTGGTACCGGTACGCCTGCACCGCGGCTCCGACATTGACGATGAACGTCGTGTCGTTCCGGGACATCCCGACGATGAGGAGAGGCAGCGTGGCGAGCTCCGTCGGCCGGCCGAGCAGGCCCGGGGTGATGAGGATGAGCAGCACGAGCCCGATGACCGTGATGACCATGAGGCTCCGAATCCACGCGTCCCTCTCCATGTCCGCGCGGAAGGAGGCGGCCGATAATAAACGTTCGGCGCCCGCCGATTCAGGCGCTATCGGGGCCGAAATGGAGGAGGGACGCGACGCCAAACACGCACGCGCTCACGACCGCCACGAGGAAGTTCGTCGCGTTGCCCTCGACCGAACCGAACGCGAGGTACCCGATCGCCGGTATCACGAGCGAAGCGGCGCTGAACAAGCCACTCGAGAGCCAGAGGAATTTTCGTACCCGCGCCGGGAAGGTGAGGTACGGCTCCTCCGCCTCCTCGACCGGGAACGCCAGGAGCTTCCTCGACCGCTCGACGATCGATTGCACGTGGACGAAGAACGAGAGGCCCGTCCGGTGCGCGGCGTCGGGGGCCGCCGGAGACTCCAGGATCGTCGCCACGCGCCCCGGCGACATCGGGACGACGGGATGTACGTGCCGAGGCGGTTATCGCGGCTGAAACTCACGCCTCGCTCGGGCCGACCTTCGCCTGGGAGAGGAGCCAGAAGGTGCCGCCGGAGACGACCGACGCGACGAAATTCGAAGACACGGGCTCGGGGTCCCGGTCCACAGAAACCCGACGAACGCGATCGCGAGACATGCGGCGCTAAACATCCCGGCGAACGCCCACACGAACGTGCGGATTCGGATGGGCAGGTCCCGGACGTACCTTTGCAAGGACTGCGGAACCGCGACGGAGGCCATGGAGGGTGGGCGGTGGACCGTCCCTTCCGCGCGGCCGTCGCGCCGATTTGAAACCAGAATCATCCTTGATCCGATTGGCGAGCCCGCGGCGGTCGATGGCCCGCCGAGCGCGAAAAGAAAATGGGTGGCTTTTGCGGCCACCCAGTTGGGGGGGAGGTAATCGTGACGAATCCCGACCGGACCCGCAACGCCTCCGGCGGTATCCCGTCCCTTCGCTCGCTATTTTTCCATGTACTCCCGCTTGAACGCCTCGGCCTCGGCCAAGGTTCGCTCCGCGTCCTGCATCTTCTTGAGCTTCTCGGTGACCATCTCGACTCGGCCGTACACGAAATCGCGGATTGCCGCGCGCACGGCCTCCGAGCGGCTCGGGAAGTCGTCGACTTGCACGAGGAAGTCGAGTGCCCTCAGGTAGCGCGCGGGCAGGCGCAGCGTGATCTTTTCCGTGTCCGCATCCCGCATCTTGTTCGCCCCACCGCGTATGCCAAACCGACCCCGTTTGACAGACGAGTGTCGGGCGGAACGCCTCCTCGATATATAACGCTTGCTGGACCGTTTCACGGGAAGCGACCCCGGTTCGTATGGAGTTCACGCCCACGGCACTCGTCGATCAGGCGGAAGGCCCAACGGTTCATCGCCAGGAAACGGGCACCTTGTCCGTCCGGAACCGCTGGTCCACGACCGTGTCCCCAACCTTCATGCGGACGCCGCCCCGATGCATCTCCAATCCGGTCCACGCGATCATCGCACCGTTGTCGATGCACAGGTCGCCGGGGGGGACGAACATCTTCGCCCCGCGGTCGGAGGCCATCTGGCCCACCATCTCCTGCAGCCGCCGGTTGCGGGCGACGCCGCCACCGAGGAGGACTTCTTCCTTGCCGACGTGGGCCATCGCGCGCTCCGTGACCTCCGTGAGCATCGCGAAGGCGACCTCCTGGATCGAGAACGCCAGGTCCGCGACGGACGCGCCCTGCTTGCGGAGAGCCAGGGCGGCGGTCAGCATCCCGCTGAACGCGACGTCCATGCCCTTGACGCTGTACGGGAGCGCGAGGAGCTTCGATCCCTCGCGGGCGAGCTTCTCAAGGATCGGACCCCCGGGAAACGCGAGCCCGCACTCGCGCGCGAACTTGTCGAGCAGATTTCCCACGCCGATGTCGAGCGTCTCCCCGAAGACCCGATAGCGGCCGCGGGCGAACGCGATGACCTGCGTGTTGCCTCCGCTCACGTAGAGGAGGACGGGATCCTTCGCGTCCGTGACGCCCCGGCCAATCTCGAGGTGGGCGACGCAATGGTTGACCCCGAGGATCGGCACGCCGAGGGACAGCGCGAGGGCCCGTGCGGCGGTCGCGACGGTGCGCAGGCACGGTCCGAGGCCGGGACCCTGCGAGAACGCGACGAGATCGAGGTCGTGCAGATCGATCCCGGCGACATCGACCGCCTTCGCGATGAGCGGGACGACGAGCTCCGCATGGTGGTTCGCCGCCTCCCGCGGATGGATGCCGCCCTGGTGGGGCCGGATCATGTCGTAGACGTTGGCGAGGATGCGGCAGTGCTCATCCACGATCCCAACGCCCACCGTGTGGGCGGTCCCTTCGATCCCGAGCGCCCGCATCTCTCTTGGAGATTCGCCGTCGTTGCAAAAGCGTTTGGGCCTCCGGCGAGACCTAATAGCGCACGTCGCGTTGCGACGGTCGATGGCCGCTGCGGACCGCGGGCGCCTGCTGTACGCGTACCGCCCGATCCCCGCGAACCCGATGACGGTGGCGGTGCTGTTGCTCGGCGTGCTCGTGACCTTCGTCTTCGGACCGATCGCCGCCGGCCCGGAAGGCCTGTGGCCTCTCGGCGGTCTCTGCTTCGTGCCCCTCGCGGTCGTCCTCGCGGCGATGGCCGCCTTCAAACCAAGCCCGACGTATTTGTTCGAGAGCGGGATCGAAACCTCTCTCCCGCTATGCCGGCGACTCGTCGGCGAACGCCGCTACCATCCGTGGTCCGAGATCCACGACATCTATCCGCGCAGCTACGAAGTGGCCGGGTCGTTCCTCTCTCCATTCGCCTCGTCCGCCGGCACGCTGGTCCACACGGGGATCGGACTCGAGACGAACGATGGCCGGCGACTCCTCGTACGCTTCACCCCGGGATCCATTCGCGCCTTCCGCGCGGAGTCGCGAGGCTATGCGGAGGCGATGGCGGCCATCCGCGATCGCTTCGCGCGTCGCGGCGAGCGCATGGTCACGACCGCTCGGGCGCTCACGGACGCCGAAGTCCTCGGGATGCAGGCGCGTGCCCGCGAGCCGCTCGTCTCGATCGTCGGCGTCTTCTTCGCGTTCTTCCTCCCGCCCGCCATCGTGGCGGCGGTCCTGTTGATCGCGAGCGCCGTCCGAATCGCGCTGACGCCGGTGGTCGTCGCGGCCGCAATCGCGGTCGCCCTTATTCCGCCCGCGGCGTCGATGGTCCGGACCCTTCGACAGAGCGAGCGGCGGAACGAAATCCTCTCGGAGCTGGCGAAACATCAGGAGCACCTTCGGGAGGAGGCGGAGGCCATGGGCTCGAATCGGACGGCCCCGGAAGTTAACCCCGAACCGGGTTAACGCGGCTCGATCACGGACCCGGTGGTGGCCCTGCCTCGGCGGCTCCGGGATCCTCCGACGTCACGAGCCGCACACGGTGGGCATCGCGAACGTCGTACACACGGCCCCGCCACCGGACCGTCTCGGGATGCCGGGTCCGCGCGAGTCCCCATGCCATGACCCAGGGGACTGCCAAGGTGGCGACGGCCGACCGCCATCCGGGGACGCTCCATGCGGCGGCGATTTCCGGAGCGGCGGAGAACAGCGCGCGACGGCGCAAAGACGCCTTCACAATCGCGGACGGCAACGGTGTGAGGAACAGAACCGCAGGCGCCAGGTAGAGCGGCCCCCAGAGCCCTGCCATCGCCAACGACAGCGCTCCGAAGACAATCGATCCCACGAAGACCGTAAAGGCGGCGACGGCGTAGCGGCGGACGACCGGCAGGTACAGCGTCGCCATCGTCATCTGCCGCTCGCACCACTCGAGGCACGTGGCGCGCGTCGCGCCCTCGATCGTCGCAACGAGGGCCGTGGGGACGTAGGCGATCTGGAGCCCCGCCCCTCGCACCGCCTGCGTCAGGACGAGGTCGTCGCTCAGGACGCCCCGCCACCGCTCCCCGAGCCGCAACGTCGCCAGGCGATCCCGCCGGACGGCGCACGAGCCGCCCCAGGCGAACGACCGCTGCGGGTCGAACAGGACGTTCGCGCTGACGCCGTTCCATTCCGCGCGGACGAGCGACCAGAACGTCGGGCGGGGAGGGACGTACCAGCGGAAGCCCGTGGCCACGCCGACTGTCGAGTCCGCGAGCGGCTGCACAAGCTGCCGCAACCAATCCCTCCCCGGCCGGATGTCCGAGTCCGCGAATACGACGACCGCGTCGTCACGCGACAGATGGACGAGCGCCGACCGGAGGGCGTTCACCTTGCCCCGCAGCGGGTCCGGCTCCGACATGACGAAGTCGACTCGGACCCGGGGGAATTCCGACGCGAGGTCGCGAGCCCGGGTCGCCGCCGGGTCCTCCGAATCGTCCGCCACGATGAGGAGGCGGTACGTCGGGTACGCCTGCGAGAGGATCGCTCGAACGTTCCCGTCGAATCCCTCATCGATGCCACGGACCGGGAGGATCACGACGCACGCCGGAAGGAACGCGCCGAGGGCGGTTCGCGTCGCGCGGCGCACCCGGTCCTGGAAGCGGACGCCTTGCGCGATCGATGCCGCGCTCGCGAGGACGGCCAAGGCTGCGAGGACGGTGAGTACGACCCAGACCGGATCCAACGATACGCCGGCGTAGGAACCTATCTGGGTCCGTTAAAGCTTGACCGCTGCGCCCACGGCCAGCGGGGGGCTGGGCGACCGCGCGGCTGCGGTGGCCGCGGTCTGGCGAGGGCGCACTACGTAGCCAGGAAGATGCCGTACGATGTGCACCGCCCGGCTCACGAGCCCACGAGGACATCATCGCCTTCGAGGCGCACTTCGAACGTCCGAAGCCGCGCGGCCGGATTGATCGTGTTGGCGCCCGTGCGGACGTCGTACTCCCATCCGTGCAACGGGCACGTTACGACGGACCCGTCGAGCTCCCCTTCGCCGACGGGACCGCCTCGGTGCAAGCAGACGTTGGATAGGGCGTAGAACCGACCGTCGACGTTGAACAGTGCAACGGGATGGCCCTGCACGACGACGACGCGTCCCTTCCCCGGCGGAAGGTCCGAGGCCTTCGCGACCCGAACGAACGTGGCCATCGGGACCACGAGCCGCGGCGCCATCATGAAGATTGCGAACATTTATGGAAGCGGGGCTGCATGGACGGACGGGTCTCTCCATGACGCGAGAGGAGCACGCGAAGTTCCTGGCCCAGTGCAAAGAGTTCGTGCTCGGCATGAACCGACTCGAGCAGACGGTCATGAAGCTCGACCTCCGTCTGACGAAAGACGAGCAGCGCGCGGCCTTCAAGGATATTTTCGACTGGCTCGGCGCGACGACGGAGGTCCCGGCGAACTCGTACACCCGAGAATGGGCCCGAGAACTGCTCGCGGCGATCGGGGCGCTCGCCCAGTACGATAAGTACGAAGGCTCGCCCGACTCGTACATCGTGTGACGCCACGGTCCCGTGGATCGAGTCGGACGGCCGTGCGGTCCGACGGATTCCGCCGCAGCGGCGGAACGCCTCGTGGTCGTCGCCCACGCGAAACTCTTATTCACGCCTCTGCCATCCGTCGGCCGAGGGCGTGGTTCGATGGAATTCCGGAACGAGCGGACGTGGCAGAACGCGGTGGATCTCGGGAAGACGGAGGAGTTCCACGCGCACTACGAAGCCGCGGTGGACAAGCTCCGCACGGAGCTCGGCGCGAAGCATCCGATGATCATCGGCGGCCAAGAGGCATGGGCCGACGCAACGTTCGAGGACTCCAGCCCCGCCGACACGACGCTCGTCCTCGGGCTCTTCCAGAAGGGAACGAGGGCCCACGCGAGGCAGGCGGTCGAGGCGGCGAAGGCAGCGTTCCCCGGGTGGGCCGCGACGCCATACACGGAGCGCGTCCGGATCGTCCAGCGCGCGGCGGACCTCATCGCCGAGCGGAAGTTCGCCCTCGCCGCGCTCATGTCCTTCGAGAACGGCAAGAACCGCTACGAGGCCATGGCCGATGTCGACGAAGCGGCGGACCTAATGCGCTGGTACGCCGCGGAGATGCTCCGCAACCAGGGCTACGAGCGTCCGATGGGGCAGTTCATCCCGGGCGAGACGACCCGCTCGATCCTGAAGCCGTACGGCGTGTGGGCCGTCGTCGCGCCGTTCAACTTCCCCCTCGCGATCGCGGCCGGGATGTCGACGGGCGCGCTCATCACGGGCAACACGGTCGTCTTTAAGCCGGCGAGCGACACGCCGTTCTTGGGCCTGAAGCTCTGCGAGGTCCTGCACGAAGCGGGCCTCCCGCCCGGGATCTTCAACTACGTCACCGGACCGGGCGACGCCGTCGGCCAGGAGCTCGTCGAGAACGCAGACGTCGACGGATTCGTCTTCACGGGGTCGCGGGCCGTCGGCATGAAGGCGTTCCGCGCGTTCGGCGAGGCGCGACCGAAGCCCGTCATCACGGAGATGGGCGGCAAGAACCCGACGATCGTCACGGCGACCGCGGACCTGGAGAAGGCCGCGCTGGGCGTCATGCGCGCCGCGTTCGGGTACGGCGGGCAGAAGTGCTCCGCGTGCTCGCGCGTCCTCGTCGACCGACGGGTGAAGGACGCGTTCGTTGAGCGACTCGTCGCGGAGACGCAGAGTATCAAGGTCGGCGACCCGACGGTGCGCGACGTCTACCTGGGGCCGGTCATCAACGGGGCCGCGGTCGCGACGTACGACAAGGCGATCCAGGAGATCAAGCGGTCGAAGGGCACGATCCTCACGGGCGGCACGTCGGGCAAGGGGCCCGGTCACTTCGTCGCGCCGACGATCGTCGATGGCCTCCCGCGCGATCACCGGATCAACAGGGAAGAGCTCTTCGTCCCCATCCTCTCGGTCATCGAGGTCGACGGCCTCGACGATGCGGTGCGCGTCGCGAACGACGTGGACTACGGGCTCACGGCGGGCATCTTCACGCGGGAGCCCGCGGACCTCCGGCGGTTCTTCTCGGAGATCCAGGCGGGCGTGCTGTACGCGAACCGCGCGGTCGGCGCGACAACCGGCGCGGTCGTCGGCGTGCAGCCGTTCGGTGGCTGGAAGATGTCCGGGAGCTCGGGCAAGTCGGCGGGCGCCCACTACTACCTCCCGCAGTTCATGCGGGAGCAGAGCCAGTCGGAATACGCGTGAGGGTCCGCTCCAAGGGACGTCCCAATTCACGCGACCCGAGAAACATTATATAGATTCCCATCGAATCCCGTCATCACGCTGCATGGGGGCCGTCCTCCATGTGTCGTTCGGGTCGGGGTCGCGTTGGCCGGGCAGGACCACGTATCTTGGGCGTCAATAAGGCGACTCATCGTCACACTGCTCATTGCCGCCTTGGTCCTCACCGCGATGGCGGCCGTGACCTCTGCATCGACGCCGCCCGGCGCTTCGCCCGCAGCTCCGTTCCGGTCGCTCCGGCTCGGACAGACCGGTTTGAAGGCGATCACGGTCAACCCGAATGCAATCACGCTCACCCTGGAGTTCATTGTAGTCTATAGCGTCTACAGCACGCTCCTGACGTACGACAGCTCGTACCGTGCGGTGGGCGATTTGGCCACCGGATGCACGGTGGGCCTTGACGACGTGACTTGGACGTGCAATCTCGTCCGTGACGCGGTCTTCACGGACCCGACGATCCCCGCGGACACCTCCCATGCGGTGACCGCCGACGACGTCGTGTTCTCCTATCAGCTACTCATCGATAACCCCGGCAGTGTCTTGAGCGGCTATGTCACGGCGCTCAGCAGCGTCTCAAAGATCGACGCCTACACGGTGCAAATCGTGACGAAGGAGCCGTACGCCCCCATGTACTCGACCCTGACGGGCGTCCCGATCTTGCCACAGTACCTCTGGGCCTCCATCCGCAATCCGGTGACGCAGGAGCCCCGCACCGTCGTCGGCTCGGGCCCGCTGTATTTCGACTCGAACAGCGACCTTGCCGGCGGCCTAATCATCTTGCACCGGAGTCCGAACTACTACGGCGTTGCCGACTATTGTCGGATTTCGCGCCCGGACGAAGTTCGCATCCTCCCCTACTCGACATCCGGCGCGATGGTGGACGCGTTCAAGGCGGGGCCTCCGGACAACCTCGACGGGATCTTCGACATCTCCGCGGCCACGTTCTCCGCCGTCCCGTCGACCGGGAACGGAATGTTCCGGTGGCAAGTGCCGTCCGGTTTCATCGGCGAAATCGCGTTGAACCAAATGACCGACAGCCTGCGTACCGCGCTCGGAAAGACCGCGGGCGGCGCGACGAACAATCAGGTCCTGTTGAACGAAACGGTCCGGAAAGCCGTCGCGATGAGCATCGACAAGGATGCGATCGTGCGGTACGCATACGTAGGCCTCGCGACGGTGGCCGATAGTGTCGTCCCCGCGGTGAACCCGTGGCACCGGCCGTTCACGTCGGCCGAGCTGTACAAGTTCGACCCGGCCGCGGCCCGAACGATGCTGAACGACGCGGGCTGGACGTACGACGCGGCCGGCAACCTCGCCCCGGATGCGACACCTCTCTACCAGGCCGGAGGGACGCAGGGTCTCGTCTTCCGGCTGTACGCGCCCGACTCCCATCCGGAGTTCGCCGTTGCAATCGCGAATATGAGCGTCTGGCTGCGGCAGGCGGGGATCCAGACGGTCGACAACCGCTATAACCCGGTCCCAGGCTACATCGTGCTGCCCACGAACCAGATGAACACGATCTGGAAGAACAGCGACTACGACCTGTGGTACTGGGATTGGGATTTCGCGACCCTCGCGGAAGTCTCCCTCGACATTCTGTACGTCCAGACGACGATGGCGATCCCATCTTCGACGACGGACAACTGGTACACGAATTCGACGTTCGATTCGCTCTATAACCAATCCCTCTCGGCCACGGATCCGGCCGTCCGTCGGCAGATCGTCTACACGATGCAGAAGATGGTCTACGACTACGCGTCGTACATCATCGCGAACTACCCGCAGAAGCTCTACGGCGCCACGAACCGGACGGACCTGGCGTACGGCTGGCAAGGATGGCCCGACTTCGCAACCTACCCGGGCGACGCAATGGACAGCGCGCTTCCGAACCTATACTTCAAGCTGTCTCCGCACGACAACCCGGCTCCCATTCTCTCGTCACTCCAACCGATCGACTATGTCAGCGGCAGTCCCGTGACGATCAACGTCGTCGCGGCGGACCCGAACAACGAGCCGCTGAACTTCGTTTGGGACTTCGGCGACGGCACGCCGACCGTTACCACGACAACCAACTCCGTCGACCACACGTTCGCGTCGACGGGAACGTTCAACGTGAGCGTGCGAATCACGGACTCCGAGTGGCCGGTGTGCGCGACCACGACCGCGACGATCGCGGCGCCGAGCGGCAACTTGCCGCCCGTGGCGACGCTCGACTACCAGTTCCCGAGCGGCCTGGACCACGGCTGGGCTAACCAGTCGATTGCATTCGGCGTTACCGTGCGCGATCCTGAGGGCGACCCGCTCTCAATCGAGTGGGACTTCGGTGACGGGGCCAGCGCTTCCAACACGAGCACGAACACGGTAACGAATCAGAGGGTCGTACAGGTCCACGCGTATGCGCAAGCGGGCGACTACACGCTGACGGTCACCGTGACGGATAACCAGCCCGGCGCGGGACACGTCCAGACGAAGACCGCACCGATCCTGATTCAGACGCAGACGACCGGAGGCGGTGGGACCACGGGCGAAGTGAATCCGTGGATCAACTACGGCGTTCCGCTGGCCATCGTGCTCGTCGCCGTCGCCGCAATCGCGACCGTTATCTTGCGTCGTCGGAAGGTCTCCAAGGAGGAAGAGGAGCGGCGAGAGCAGCCGCCACCGCCGCCACCGCCGCCCCCGCAGTGAACGATGGCGGCGATGCGCGTCGCCTGGGCCCAGGAGCGTGACGAGCGATGAGTCGACTCCTCCGGATCGTAGCTCGGCGAATCATCAACGCAGGCATCACTATCTTCGGAATCGTCTGCCTGAACTACGTCCTCATCCGCCTGATGCCGGGCGACCCGTCGCTCTCAATTATCCCACGCGATCCGAAGTATATCGGGTTCCGGGACTACGTGATCCAGTTCTTCGGCCTTGACAAGTCGCAGTGGGAGCAGTTCGTCATCTACCTGCAGAGGCTGTTCACGCTCGATTGGGGCATCTCCTACAACTACAAGCGGCCCGTGGCGGAAATCCTCCTTCACGATCTAAGTTGGACGCTCCTCTTGGTCGGCACGTCCACCGTATTCACAATCTTGATCGGGATGCTAGTCGGCGCGTATGCCGCGGTCCGCCGAGGGAAGCCGTTCGACTTCTTCACCACGGGTCTCGGGATCTTCTTTTATGGGATGCCGATCTTCTGGCTCGGCCTCGTTCTCCAAGCGCTCTTCCGGTCGAATTCGCCGCTCCGCTCATGGTTCACGTGGTGGCCCGCGCTCCCGACATCGGGCTACTTCAACGACCGCCTCCTCCCCTGGGCCTGGGACTGGGTCCACGTCGCCGATGCGACGGCGCATCTCGTCCTGCCGGCGATGACGCTTTCGCTCGCGACGTTGGCCGGGATTTCGCTCGTGATGCGCAGCTCGCTCATCGACGTCATGACGGAGGACTTCACGATCACCGCGAAGGCGAAGGGGCTGAGCGATGGCCAGGTGCTCCGGCGGCACATCTTGCCGAACGGGATGCCGCCGATGGTCTCGCTGATCGCCTTGAACACGGCGTTCATCCTGGGTGGCGCCTATCAAGTGGAGGTCGTTTTCCGCTACCAGGGGATCGGCTATCGCACGCTTGAGGCAATCCACAATCTCGACTATCCACTGCTCCAGTTCATCATCGTCATCGGTGGCGTCGCGGTCGTGATTGCGAACCTAGTCTCGGACTTCCTCCTGCTTCTGCTCGATCCGAGGATCAAGATCTCGTGAGGTGCTCCGTGGGTACAGTCCAGGTCGTCCAGTCCGCGAAGGTCGTATCGCCTTTCCGCGCGAGGGCGACCGTCCTCGGCCGCCGTTTCCGGGAAGTCGGCCTCCAGGTGCTGCACAATTACACGGCGATGACCGGGCTCTGCTTGTTGGCGTTCTTCTTCTTCCTCGCCCTCGCAGCACCCTGGCTCGCTCCGTACGGACCGCTCGAGGCCGTCCCAGACGCGCTGCCGCGCACGCCGTACACGACAACGCACCCGCTCGGCACGAACGCTTTCGATTACGACATCTACTCGCAGGTCATTTGGGGGACGCAAATCTCGCTCATCGTCGGAATCTTCTCCGCCATCGTCGCGAGCGTCATCGGGACGGTGGTCGGGCTCGTGTCCGGCTTCGTGGGGGGTTGGGTCGACGAGGTGATCATGCGTGTCAACGACGTCGTCCTGTCGATCCCATGGCTCGTCTTGATGATCGTCGTGGCGGCGCGTGTCTCCTATCTGGACATCTGGGGGATCGTCTTCGTCATCGGTTTCACGGGATGGTCGGTGACTGCCCGGGTCATCCGGAGCCAAGTCCTCAGCCTGAAGGAGAGGATGTTCGTCGAGCGGGGGCGCATGATCGGGTCCTCGAATGCACACATCCTCATCCGCCACATCTTCCCGAACGCCTTCCCGCTCATCTTCGCGAACACAATCCTGACGGTGGCCATCTCGATCCTCTCGGAGAGCGTCCTGGCTTTCCTGGGCCTCTCCGTAAAAAACAACGTGAGCTGGGGCCGCATCATCGCAGAGGCGTACGAGAACGACGCCCTCACAATCGGGATGCCCGGCTGGATGGTCGTCCCGGGCCTCTGCATCGTATTCCTCGTCTTCGGATTCTACCTGTTCGGCTACGCCCTCGATGAGATCCTGAACCCGCGCCTTCGGAGACGTTGACCGTGGCGCTCCTGGAGGTCCGCGACCTCGTGGTCGAATTCCAGACCAAGGGCGGAATCGTTCACGCCGTCGACGGGGCCTCGTTCGACGTGGAAGCTGGAGAGGCGATGGGGCTCGCCGGGGAGAGCGGCTGCGGGAAGACGACGACCGCGCTCTCTCTGATCCGCCTCCTCCCGCCGAACGGCCGGATCGTACGGGGCTCCGTCCGCTTCGACGGCCGCGACCTCGTGCGTCTCTCGGAGATGACAATGCGGAAGATCCGATGGCGGCAAATCTCGATCGTCTTCCAAGGAGCGATGAACTCGCTCAACCCCGTCCAGCGTGTCGGGAAACAGATCGCGGAGCCAATCGTGCTCCATGAGAAGGTGGAGGAGGCGGCTGCGAGGCAACGCGCCGGCGATCTGCTCGAGCTGGTCGGCATCTCCCGGAAGCGGGTCAACGACTACCCGCACGAATTCTCCGGGGGCATGCGACAGCGGGTGATGATCGCCATGGCGCTCGCCTGCAACCCGAAGCTCGTGATCGCCGACGAGCCGGTAACCGCGCTCGATGTGATGATCCAGGCGCAGATCCTCGACCTCCTCGAACGCCTGCGCAAGGAACTGAACCTCTCGATGATCCTGATCAGCCACGACCTGTCCGTCCTCGCAGACACGTGCGACCATGCGACGATCATGTATGCGGGCAAGACGATGGAAGCGGGTAAGACCGTGGACGTCTTCACGGATCCGAAGCACCCGTACACGCAGGGCCTGGTCGGCGCCTTCCCGGATATCCGAGGCCCCCGGACGATGCCGGACGCGATCGCCGGAGACGTGCCGAGCCTGATCGATCCTCCGCCGGGCTGCGTGTTCCACCCACGCTGCAAGTTCGCGTTCGACCGCTGCGTCAAGGCCGAGCCGCGCTTGTCCGCGATCGCACCGGGCCGTCAGGCCGCTTGCTTCCTTTATCCTGAGGTCACGGAGGTGACGGGACGACCGATCCGGCCGAGCCCCTCGTGAGAATCCGAGACCTGAAGGTCTGGTTTCCTCTGCGACACGGTCTCCTCCGCGAGTTCGTCGGCGGCGAGCCCACGTGGGTCCGGGCCGTCGATGGCGCGTCGTTCGACATCCGTCGCGGGGAGGTCTTCTGCCTCGTCGGCGAGAGCGGGTGTGGCAAGACGACGACGGGCAAGGCGATCCTCAAGCTCGTCGAGTCGACGGAAGGCGACATCTTCGTCGACATGCCAGACGCCGAATTCCGGAATTACGAGGCGGCGACCCGCGACGCCACGGGCCCGGCCACAGCCCGCCGCCTTGATGAGCTCCGACGGAAGCATTCAATCACCTGGAAAGAAACACAGGCGTGGACCTATGCGCAGTTCGCCACGCTAATCGCGATGGTCGAGACGGCGTTCCTCGCTGCACTCCTGATTCCGGGCGCCCTCGTGGGCCTCCTGACGGACCCGTTCGTGGACCCCACCAAGACCCTCGGAATCGCGATCGGTGTAGGTTTCGCTCTGGGATTCATCGGCTCCCTGCCGCCGGCGAGACCTTGGAATCGAACACCGATCGTGCTCACGGCCGCGGCTTTCCTCGCGATCATCGGCGTGTCGCTTCCCGCGTTCTTCTTCCATGCCCTCGTTACCTCGACGCTGTATGACCCGAGCGTAGCGCTCGGGGCTCCTTGGCAGGAGGATCTTTTCGGAATGCTCTTCGCGACTGCGTTCGGCCCAATCGTCGCCGGCGGCGTGAGCGCGTTCTGGATTGACTCCCGCAAGCGACGAGAGGGCATGACCGGGATCCGGATCCGAGGGCTCCGGAGACGCTTGCAGCTGATCTTTCAAGATCCTTACGAGTCCCTGAACCCGAAACAATCCGTCTACGAGATCGTCGCGGAGCCCCTCCTGGTGAACAAGATCGTGACGAACCCCGAGGAGGTGAGCGACCTGGTGGTTCGGACGCTCGAGGACGTCGGCCTGAGGCCCGCGAGCGAGTTCGTTTTCCGCTTCCCGCACGAACTGAGCGGCGGCCAGCGGCAGCGCGTGTCGATCGCCGCGGCCCTCGTGCTCCAGCCGGACTTCATCGTGGCGGACGAGCCCGTGTCGATGCTCGATGTCTCGATCCGCACGGAGATCCTCCAGCTGATGCTCGACCTCCGCCGGAGCCGGGGCCTCACGTACTTGTTCATCACGCACGACCTTTCCTTGGCCTGGGTCCTCGCCGACCGGATTGGCGTCATGTATCTCGGGAAGATCGTCGAGCTGGGCTCGACGGAGCAAGTCATCGCGCGTCCGAAGCATCCGTACACGCAGGCGCTCATCTCCGTCGTGCCGAGCCCCGATCCGAGACACAAGGTCGAGCGGATCATCCTCCGCGGGGAGCGACCGGACCCGGTCGCCATCCCGCCGGGATGTCGGTTCCATCCGCGGTGTCCCCTCGCCTTCGAACGGTGCGGCTGGAGCGCGGCCGAGGTCTCCGAAGAACTCCGGTCGGCTCAGGCAGCTGGCCTCCTGCCTGGCATCGCGTCGATCGAGCCCTTGGAAACAGGGACAGTCGACATCGGGCTGATGCCTGGGGCCTCCGTCGAGGCCGCGGCCTTGACGCTCCGATCCCTGACCGAGGCGAACCGGGATTCGCGCCTCGCCCTCAAAGGCATCGCGGATATCCGGCCGAGCGGAGCGACCGTCCGGGTCACGTTGCACGAGGGGTCCGAGCCTCAACTCGTCGAGGTCGAGCCGGGAAACGTCGTGGCGTGCCACCTCGTCACCGCGCCGATCGAAACGCCCCAGGCCGTCACGGCCTGAGGCGGCTCAGTCGCTCGAACAGCCGGTGGAATCGGGAGACCCGCGCGCCCACCAGGAGGCGCGAGGGCAGCGGCGTCACGGCGGGCCACGGCGTGACGGTCGTCCGCCATCGGACGAGGATGTACGAGCACGGCACGACCGTGACGGCGCCCAGGAACAGGCCGAGGTTCACAAGCTCCGTCGCCGTCGTGAGCAGCCCGACGAGCGGCTCCAGAATCACAATCCCGAGGGTGTACGCGAACGATCCCATCGAGAGGACGGTCGCCCGCTGCCCGGGCTCGAGGCGGCGGTTTAGGAACGCCGTCGTCAGCGCGGGCTGAAGGCTCCAGACGACGTAGATCGGGATCTGGAACAGGACGGCCGCCGCCCAACGGCCGGCGCCGAACATCGCGACGAACGCTGCCGACGCCAGGGCAACCATGAGCGCGATCGTGCCGAATTCGCCGAGCCGACGCGCGATCCCGCCGGCGAACGCGGAACATACCGCCGCGATCAGTAGGAAGCCGGAGATAGCGAGGGCGATCTCCGCGGGAGAGAGGCCGAGGAACTGCAGATACAGCGGGCGGAAAAGCGCCATCGCGTACAAGGTGATCCCCAAGAACACCTCGAGGCCAATCAGGAGGGCGACGCCCTCGCGTCGGCGCACGATTCGCAGACCCTGTCGCAGCTGCGCCGCGTACGTCGGCTCCGTCGTCCGCGCCACGTTCGGCTCCGCGAACGTCAGGGCGACCGCGACGGCCGCGAGGTTCAGCGCCGCGCCGACGAACAGCGTGAGCCGGATCTCCCCGACCGCCTGGACGAATAGGCCACCCGCGAACGCGCCCGCGGCGTTCGAAACGAGTTGGATGGTCGTGTTCCGTCCGATGTACCGCGGGAACTCCGACTCGTGGCCAGCCTCGAGGAGCGCGTCGTACAGATACGCGGACGTCCCGATCGAGAACGCGGCGCCCAGCGACCAAACGACGTTCGCGATAACGTACCCGGCGAAGCTCATCCCGAGGCCGTATCCCAGGATCCCGGCGGACCGGATCGCCTCGCTCAGGACGATCGTCCGCTTCCGGCCGACGCGGTCCGCCATCACGCCGACCGGCAGCTGGAACGCGAGCATGCCGAGCCAGAACGCGACGTCGACGAGGGTGAACTCGAAGTCCGACCCGACGTTGCCGCGGATCCAGAGCGTCCAGAACGGGATCCAGAGGGCGAACGACGAGGCGCCCGTGTACGCGTAGAAGCGGCGGACCCGACGCGCCAGTTCCGTCACGTCGCCGCCTCCCGGGGAACCGACGAAACTGGACCCCTATTAGACGTTGGTGCCGCGGGCCGTCAGGTTGCCCGCCTCCGGCAGCGACCGGCGTCCTTAACCATCGGGACGGCGCAAAGACTTACAAAGCAACCGCGTGTTCCGCGGGGCGCCAGCCGATGGACAAGCTCATCATCACGGTCGCGCCAACGGGGTCCGTTCCGCGGAAGAAGGACACCCCTCACGTGCCCGTGACTCCGGACGAGATCGCGGAAACCGCGTATCGATGCGAGCAGGAAGGCGCCTCCATCATCCACGTCCACTGCCGGGACGACCAAGAGCGACCCACGTCTCGATTCGACATCTTCAAGGAGACGGTCGAAAAGATCCGGAAGCGCACGAAACTCATCGTGATGACGTCGACGAGCGGCATCGCCGGGGTGACCGACGCGGACCGCGCGGCGCCGCTGCAGACGAATCCGGAGATGGGGAGCCTGACGACCGGCTCCCTGAATTTCGCGGGCCGCAAACCGTCGGTCGTCTACGTAAACTCCGTCGAGACGGTCCAGTTCCTCGCGAAGACGATGGTCGATCGGGGCATCAAGCCGGAGATCGAGGCGTTCGACGTCGGGTTCATCCAGCAGGGCAAGGGGCTGATCGAGATGGGCCTCGTGAAAGAACCCGCGCACTTCCAGCTCGTGATGGGCGTGGACGGCGGCATCCCCGCGACCCCCGAGAACCTCGTCCACATGGCGAATCAGCTCCCGCCCCGCTCGACCTACGTCGTCGCGGGCATGTCGCGGATGCAGCTGCCCATGACGACTCTGGCCATCGTAATGGGCGGACACGTCCGGGTCGGCCTCGAGGACAATCTCTATCTGAAGAGGGGCGTCCTCGCGCGCAACGAGGAACTCGTGGCTCGCGCGCGGCACCTGGCCGACGATCTGCAGCGGGAAGTCGCGACGCCGGACGAGGCCCGGCGGCTCATGGATCTCGCGCCGCGGGGATAGTCACGCGGCCGGCAGTGCGTCGTCCATCGCCTCAATCGTGTGGCGAATCGCGGCGTCGTCGTGCGCCGTCGATAGGTAGAACGGCTTCGTCGGCTTGACGAAAATCCCTCGTTCGAGCAAGGCGAGGTCGAGGGCCTTTCGTTTCTTCGAGTCCTCGCGGAGTGTGTCGCGATAGGTTCGGATGGTGCCGTCGACGAAGAGGATCGAAAAGACGGTGCCGACCAACGGAACGCGGGCGGGGACGCGGTGTTGTTCGAAGAGCCGCTCGATTCCGGAGGCCAGTTTCCGGCTCTCCGCGAGGACGCCTTCGAAAGCCCCTGGCGCCTCGAGCTCATCGAGCGTCGCCATCCCGGCCGCCATCGCCAGCGGATATCCGGCGAACGTGCTGCTGTGGAAGAATTCGCCCGACCGGGGATCGGCGAGGTCGAGGATGTCCGAGCGACCGAGGAATGCACCGCACGGGAGGCCGCCACCGATGATCTTCCCCAGGCACGTGAGGTCCGGTGTGACGCCGAACGCGTGCTGGGCGCCTCCGAATGCGACGCGGAAGCCGCTCATGACTTCGTCGAAAATCAGCGGGATGTCGTTTCGAGCCGTGATCTCCCGAACTCCTTTCAAGAACTCCGGATCGGGAGCGATGTACGATCGCTCGACCGGCTCCATGATGACGCATGCAAGGCGATTCGCGTGATCTCGGATCCGCGCCTCGGTCTCGGCGAGATCGTTGAAAGGGAGCACGAGCGTGTTCTCGAGCACATGGTCCGGGGTGCCGCGCGATCCGGAAACCGGGCGCAGTCCGCGCTCCGTCTCCGCTTTCGATGGCGCGTGGCTCACAAGGAACTCGTCGACGCCGCCGTGATAGTGCCCTTCGAACTTCGCGATCATCGGCCGCTGGCGGTACGCCCGCGCGGCGCGCACGGCGTGGACGGTCGCCTCGGTCCCCGACACCGTGAAACGCAGCTTCCCGTCCGGACGAAAAATCTGCAAGAGGCGTTCCGCGTACGTCGCCTCGAGCTCGTGCGGCGTCCCGAACATGGTCGTGCCCGCACTCTGTAGGGAATCGCGAATCGCCTTCATGACACGCGGGTGACCATGGCCGAGGACGAGAGGGCCGAACGAGAGACAATAGTCGACGTACTCGTTCCCGTCGAGATCCCAGAGACGGCAGCCCTTCGCCTTGCTCATGGCAACCGGGTACGGATCGAAGTACTTGACCCCGGCCGTCACGCCACCGGGCATCGAACGACGGGCTCGGGCCGCATACGTCCGGGATGCTTTCGTCCGAGCCGCGAACCCGGACCCTTCTGCTGTGGTCATCGGCTCCGAGGCCATCGGCTCGCGGCCGATATAATCTTCGTCGAACGGCTCCGTCCCCGGAGGTTAGCAAAGAGATATCCGCCGCCCGACGCCCACGATCGGCAATCTAGGAACCCGCGAAAGCTCTGCAAAAACCGTTCCACAAACATGATGCCACCCATCTATCGTGCGGCAGGACACGATTAAGGAGAGGATACGCCGTGAAATGGAAAGTGACAGGAATCGCGCTTGTGTCTACGTTTTTGATCGGTCTCGCCTTGGCACCGCCGGCCCTCGCGTCGAGCGTCCATCTCAAGGGGGGTTCCCACGCGGAGCCGTCGTTCTTCGACGGCGGCCTCACCTTGAGCGCTTCGGGCGAACTGTCGGGTCTCGGGTTTGAGGACGTGCTCGTCAAGCTGACCGCCGTGGGAAACCCGACGGCGACGTGCACGAACCCAGGCAGCGACACGCACGAGCCGCCAGGGCAGAACCCAGCGCCGATCACGGTCACCGGGAGCGAACCGATTCCGAAGAGCGAGATCAAGAACGGCAACACGCCGTTTGCGGTCACGACGCAGTCGCCAACAACGCCGGTTCCGGGAGCGCCGGATTGCTCGAACCCGAATTGGATTGAGGACATCACGGACATGGCGTTCACGAGCGCCACGATCACCGTGGAGCAGCCACCCGGGACGGTCGTCCTGACCGTGAGCTGCACGTTCAGTTCGCCAACGTCGGACGGATCTGTGCCGAGCTCGGGCGTTACCTGCACGAGCAGCTAGGCCTCGAACCAGACCGGATCAACGGGGGCACCGAGGGGTGCCCCCCCTTTTGCCGAGGGACGGCTCCGCAGGGTCCAACTCCGCCCCGATGGGCGCTCGAAAGCGATAGGCATCAATAGGAACGGGTATCGGGTCCACCGTGCCGTTGCTCACTGGGGGCGGCCGGCCCAAGAAATTCTTCGATCGGTTGGCGAGCCGATACGATCGGATCAACGCGCGAATCTACAGGGGGGAATGGCTCGACCGCGTCCGGCTGGCAATCCGAGGGAAGCGCGTCCTGGATGTCGGCGTGGGAACCGGTTTCACGACGAATCACCTCGATGAAGCGGTGGGGATCGACCTCTCGCGCGAGATGCTCCGCCGCGCCCGATATCGAGGCCACCTGGTCCAGGCCGATTTCATGCGCCCCCCGTTCCGAGGGCCCACGTTCGACTCGATCGTGTTCGCAGGGTCGTTCTACTACCTCCCGAGCGCGCCCGTGGGGGCGGCCATCGCGGCGGAGCTGCTACGGCCCGAAGGTCGCGTGATCATCTTGTCTCCCGCCACTCTCCTCCTCGCGGCTTTCGTGCCGATCTACACGGAATCGGACTACCGCGAGTTGATGGCTCGCGCGGGGCTCCGCCTCCTTTCGTACGAACGACTTAACTGGGCCGCGTGCCTCGTCATCGCGGAGAAGCCGTAGTTTCCTTCTTGTGAATCGGGCACGGCTTCCCGGCCTTGCAGAACCGGCACTTCTCCGGTTTCATGACGGGAAGGGGCTTGATCATCCGACCGTATTTGCGACGCGGCGTATCGGTACCATCCTCCGTCTCGGACCTCACACCGCTTGCACGAGCGGCTTCTCCGCGTCCCAATGCCCGCATCCTATAAACCGTTTCTTCCGGACGCTGAAATCGAGGAGGGCGCTCGAACACGCCGGGATTACGACTAGGATCTGTCGGGGGCCACCACCGGAATGCGGCCAGCCGATTGTGCATGCGGCCAGGATCGCAAGTCGCCGGCTCTCGGATTCAGCATTATCATCGAACTGATGATAATCCTTAGAGAGAACGTTCAAGTAGGAAACGCGGGTCGAGCGGGAGCAATCGGATGGCGTCGAGTCCTCGCGATGCCGCGCCGGGCGCCTCCGCTCCGTCGCGGCTCTTGGTCTTCGGAGCAAACCATCGCACGACTCCCCTCGAGATTCGAGAGACCCTGCTCGACCGCGTCACGTATGCGCGGTTCCGCCGCGGACGAACCCCGACGAACGCTCTCCGAGATCTCATCCTCTTGAAGACCTGCAACCGCGTGGAAGCATATGTGACGACCTCGAACCTGGAGGCGGCGATGTCCGCGCTCGATCGCGGTTTCGGGCTCCCGCAGGGCAGCGGATACACCTACTGCCTGGAGGGACCGGACGCCGCCGTTCATCTGTTCCACGTGGCAGCGGGCTTGGACTCCGTCGCCCTCGGGGAAAGTCAAGTCGCCGAGCAAGTTCGTCGAGCCGTCGAACAGCGACCGCGTTCGTGGCGGACGGGCCCGCTGACGGACCTCTTCATCCAAGCCGCCCGAAATGCTTCGCGGTTGC
>DASWDU010000006.1 GCA_036395115.1 Thermoplasmata archaeon
CTCGACGCCCTCGGACTCGTGGAACCGCCGCGTTGTGATCCGTTCGCTCAAGTTCTCACCGTAACCCTTTGGGTGCGCGAACGTCCGCACGGTATAAGACGATGCACGGGACCGAGGCGCATCGCCGAGGACCACTCGAACCACGAAGCCGCGCAACCGAGGGCGGCGCTGCAATCCAAAGAGTCTAGTAAACCAGATACCTGAAGGCCCGCTGAGGCCTCAGCATGACCTCACCAATCTCCAAGGAAGCGGCTCCTCAGACCGGAGCCCCGCGACTCCGATTCGCCGTCCAGAAACACTGGGCCAGAAATCTCCACTACGATTTCCGACTGGAAATTGGGGCGGCCCTCGTCTCGTGGGCGGTGCCGAAGGGGCCAAGCAAAGATCCCAAGGTGAAGCGGCTCGCGATTCATGTTGAGGACCACCCGCTCGACTACCTTCTGTTCGAGGGAACCCTTCCTGAGGGTGACTACGGCGCAGGCGAAGTTATCGTGTGGGATTTCGGCGAGTTTGAGGTGGTCGGACCCGCAGGAAACGAAGCAGCTGCAGCGCTCCGAGACGGCATCATCCGATTCGTCCTGTATGGCACGAAACTTCGGGGACAATGGGCCATGATACGAACGAGAATGGGAGGGGGACGTCGTGAGAATTGGCTCTTGCAGAAGATGGATGACGAATTCGCGGAAGCAGATTACAACCCGGAAACCGAGCCGGCATCCGCTTTGTCCGGCAAGGTTCCCCGGCGTTGACGTGACTCAGCGAAGAGAATTCTTCGGGACGCGAGCCGTCTATGCGGCTTCCTTCGCCGCGGGAAATGCTACCAGATGCTCTATTGTCTCCCTGACGTTCAACGAGACCTCTCAAGGTCTACGATTTCAGACCTTCATCAGATTTGTCATAGGCCTTCTGAGAGTTGGTGGGACGCGGACTGCAGGGCAGCGGTGAGGACGCAACAGTACTCCTACCAGGCCCAGCCTCATGACACGGTAATGACGATCTTGGCTCGCGGGTGTCCCTCTCCGAGGTACCGGATCGCCTCGGGCACCTGGCTCAAAGGAAACTGCCGGTCAACGATAGGCGTGACCTTCCCGGCATCAACGAGTTCGTTCACGGCAAGTAGATCCGCGTTGCTGTGCTTCGCGATAAACGTGACCTGCTTTCGCCTCAGTAATCGCGACACCACAGGCGTTAGGAGCAAGGGAAGGACGGATGGCTTCTCGCGGCTCGATTGTCCAGCCAGCACGAGAATCCCGTTTGGATTGAGTAATCGCCTGCAATCCGATAACGGATGACTCATGGCGACGTCGAAGATCAGGTCATAACGCTGCCCGTCTCGGGTGAAATCCTCCCGGGTGTAGTCGATGACCCGGTCCGCACCGATCGATCGGACCATGTCCACGTTCTTTGGGCTGCAGACGCCCGTCACGTCGGCTCGGAATGACTTGGCGATCTGCACGGCGAACGTACCGACGCCTCCCGACGCGCCGTTGATCAAGACCTTCTGCCCCGGTCGAATCTGTCCTTTGTCCCGAAGGCCCTGCAGGGCGGTCTCGGCCGCCACTGGGATCGCCGCGGCCTGCTCGAACGTGAGACGCTTCGGTTTCGGTACGAAGTGCTTCTCCTTGCCGCAGACGTATTCGGCAAAGGCGCCGCTGCGCATGCCGTATACCTCGTCGCCGGGTCGAGAGCGCGTCACGTTCGTGCCGACCGCTTCGATGTGCCCCGCCACATCGACGCCCGGGACGGGGCTCTTCGGTCGGCGCAGCCCGGTCGTCAGGCGGATGACGGACGGGATGCCGCGCATGAGGTGCCAGTCAAGCGCATTGACGGAAGCCGCTCGAACCCGTACCAACACGCCGTCGTCATCGACCACCGGCTTCTCGATCTCTCGGAGTTCGAATACATCCGGTGAGCCATACCCGGTTTGAACGATCGCCTTCATCGTACTTCCGTGAGCCGGCGCGCCGGCGGCCATCTCCTCCTCCTTGATTAGAAGCTCCGACCGGTCCATGGGCGATCGCTCCAATCTGGCGGATGCCCTCCTACGTGATAAGATTACCTCGCGCCGTGAGACCGCCAAGGACCGGAGCGTACCTTGTTGTTTCGAGCGTGGCCCGGGCCTCCTGCAACGGTCCGATTCCAGATTCACGAAGTCGCTCAGCAGGAAGGTGCAGGACGGCTCGGAGACAGGGCGCCGCCGCACTGACCAAGCGGGCTCACTGGGAAGAGTCGGATCGTTTGCAGATAGTTAATTAGATGGCTACTGAATTCCACGAGTGTATCCACGAGTGGCTTTAGGCTTTCTATGGCGGAACTATCGTTCAACGGCAGGCGTCTCTTAATCGCGTTGGTCGTGAATGTCGCGATTGGCGTTTTTCTGACACCACTCGGACCGTTCGAGACTCGCCCGGTCTCGGCGCTCCGGTCCCCCACCTGGCCTGCCACGTTCGTTGTTGGGATGGTCCTGAACCTCGCTTGCGCCGTTGCTCTCTTCGCCCGAGATCGGGAGGCTTCGGTCCTAGCCGTCGTCGCCTCGATCTTTTTCATCGTGCCGATAGCTGCCGACCAAACTGGGTTGTTCATGTCCCTGCCGCCTCCTCCCGCGATCTCCATCCTCGAACTAGCCACGGTACTGGTCGCGGCACTCGTCATCTTCTATGGTTCAAAGGTCTATCGAGAGACCACGGCGGGGAAACGACTCAGCGCCTGACGTCGAACCATCTCTCTTCAGGTCGCGGTTGGAAGCCGAAGCTCCTCTGGACCTTCATCGCCTCGCGATCTTGACCCACGATGTTGGGATCAGACCGATGACAAGATCGGATTGAGTCGTCGGTCCATCGCACGGACGGGCTCGTCCGCGGACGAAAGCCCTGGACGTGTTCCACTTAGGGATCAAGGCCTTGGTATCATCCGCGACGACCGACGTCTCCTGTGGGCAATCCACGCCGCGCCGACTCCGGCCGGACCGATGATGGTACCGACGACCGCAATCACCAACAGCGGTGACGCGGGGGCCCGATGCCCCGAGATCGGAATGGCGACGCTCGGTGTGCCTACGACATCGCCAAGGTGCACAATGTCGGTCCCGTAGATCCGAACGCCCAGCACGAAGACGCTTGCTCCGAGGCTGAACGAGAGCTGCGGTTCGTAGACGAGCAACGCTTCCTTCTCTCCGTCGAATCGGTCGGTCACGGGGAAGACGTTCATCCCCCATGCCGGCCAAGACAGCGAACTCGGTGCAATGAACTCTGGATCCGTATCGTTTCGATTTGCCGTGAGACTCGTTACAAGGTCGACCGACAAGTCCACGAGCCCTAGCGTCACGGTTTGGACGCCTGGAATCTTGTAAGACTTCCGGCCCAAGGGCGTCGAATTCAAGATCGGGAGCGGGACGGCAACCCCGAGAACGTACGCGGTGATTTCACAGGAATCGGGAGCCATGTTGACGAATGTGTCCACGCTCTCTTCGAACGTGAGACTCAAGTGTTCGTAGTTCGCAATCACGCCACACGTTGCGGACAGGGCAAGCCAAGTGTCGGCATCGGTTCTGGGAAGACCGAAGGAAACAGACTGTTGCAGGAGCTCGTTCGAAGCGGAGGCCAAAGGGGACGGTGCCAACAGAGCAACAACCGCAAGGCCAATCAAGAGTTCCATCGCGTTCTGCCGCTTCATCGCTTTCCCGCCACCGTCGTTCCGGTCCTTTGGCCGATGCACTTCTAGAACGAGCTTCACCAACTCAAGGGGTAGGCGGAGACTGGTTCGCAGACTTCAAAACAGCCCCCCCGGCCCCACTCGCAACTCATTCTTTCTCGGCCTATTTAATGGTGTCGCGGGCATCCGCTCCATGAAATCGGGCGGCCGAGTTCCCGCGCCGACCCGAATTTCTCAGGGCGCAGCAACGGACGTCTGACCTGAGATGTTCTGGCAAGTGACGACGAGGACAGACCAACTGAATCAGGGGGCAGCGCGCGCACGTTCGATGCTGGGAGTCACTCCCACCTTCCTGAACTCGGGTAGCCGGCTCGGACTTCCTCGACCCGGGCGGGCCAATCGGCCAGGGGAACGCCATCGAGCTGGTCTTCGAGCCGGTCGAGGAAGGCGTGCACGCCAGGCGCGAATCCGATCGCCGTCCGCCGGGTCAGGCGCCGGTGCGTCAAGCGGAGGATCGTCCCCTCCCCGTCCGGCTCGAGTTCCCAACGGACGACGCTCCGCTCGTCGGGCAGGTCGGCGCGCAGGGTGGCGTTCCATTCGTGTTCGAAGACGCGCGGCGGGTCCCACGTCAGGATGCGGCCCGTCACATGGACCTGGGCGGGGCCGCTCCAGTATTCGATGCGGCCGCCCGCGCGGGCCTCGATGATCGCCTTCGTCATGTACCAGCGGGCCAAGTGCTCCGATTCGGTAAGGGCCTCCCACACGACGTCGACGGGGTGACGGAGCCGCCGCTCGAAGGCGATGGTCGCGTATTCGCCGTCGAAGGCGACCGTTCCGACGCGTTCGGTCGACCGGGTCGTCACGTGGGCCTCGTCTCCTCGTTGTTCGCCGGTCTTGGCCATCATCGTTTCTTCCTCTTTGGCTTTTCGTCCGCGGCCCGGGCGTCGAGATACCGTTCCAGCGCGGAGAGCGTGTCGGGCCACATCGCCTGGTATTTCGCGACCCACTCGTACAGCTCGGCAAGGCCCTCGGGCTTGAGCGCGTAGATTCGCTGCTGCGCCTTGACGGTGACGTCCACGAGCCGTGCGTCCCGAAGCACCTTGAGGTGGCGCGAAACCGCGGGCTGCGTCAGACGCGGGAACCTCGCGGCGATCGCTCCTGCGGTCCGGCTGCCGCCTGCGAGGAGGTCGAGGACCGCCCGGCGGGTCGGGTCCGAGATCGCGAAGAAGGCGTCTCGTGTCACGATCGTCCTCATCCGAACTTCTTCTCGAGTTCGGCGAAAAAGGCCTTGGAAAGCCGGCCGAAGTCGCCTTCGCTCAACCGGACCTCGTCGCCCGCCTTGAGCCCCAGGACGGACTTCTCCGGCGGGAGCCTTATCCCGGAACTCGCAGAGTTCGGCCACCCCGGTAGCTTGTCGACTTGCAGCTTGCCCCGGTTGAGCAGGAGGGAGTTGCACAGGATGCGGACCTCGTTCAACGGATTGCCATCCTTTCCCTCGATGCCGGTGAACCGGTGCACGAACATGTAGTCCAGGAGGAGGACCTGGTCGTTGAAGAAGCGAGCCTCGAACTCCTTGGAGGGCGCCTTGCCGGCCTGCGTTCGGTACGCACGCAGGTCGGCCTCGACCCTCGCGCGACACGCGGCGATGTAGTCCTTCGGGTACTTCTTCATCCCGAGCACGGGACTAGGCCCCCCGCGGCTTCCGCGCAGGCGCCGGCCCTGGCTGCAGGAGCGTGAGGTGGTTGCTGTCGGGGTCCGTGAAGTACGCGGCGATGCCGTAGTTCGCCTCCACGGGCGCGGGGTCCTTGAACTTCACGCCGCGCGCTTTCAGGACCTCGAAGTCCTTGCGGCAGTCGTTCGTCTTGAAGACCCAGTGGTTGCCGCCGCTGCCCGCGCCCGGAGGCGCGCGCGGATCGACGACGTACCGCCCTTTCAGGAGGATGAACTCGGGTTCTTGGCCTTTGGGAGCGACGGTGAGCCAGCGGGGGCGACCGGCTTGCTGATAGTCCTGGCGCTTCTCGAAGCCGAGCGCTTCCGTGTAGAACTTCAGCGCCCGGTCCTGATCGCCCACGACGATCGGGACGTGGGTCGTCTTCTGGAAGATGCGATCATCGTTCGTGGCCGCCTTCCCCGCGATGTTGGGTTGGAGCATTGTGAACAAGTTGCCGTCCGGATCCTTAAAGGACGCCGAGATGCCCCACGCTTGCTTCTGCGGCTCCTTGTACGCGCCGACGTGGAAGTCCACTCCCCGTGCCTTGAGCCTCTCGTAACCCGCGACGCAGTCCTCCGTGAGGAACGCGATATGGTGTCCTCCCGTTCCCGCTTCTGGGCCCACGCCTGTCTCAACCTTTTGTGTGCCGTGCGTGAGCACAAACTCGAGTTCCTCGCCCTTGAGCCCGACCGTTAGCCAGCGGGGGTTGCCGGGCAGCTGGTAGTCCGCGCGCTTCTCGAACCCGAGCGCTTCCGTGCAGAAGCGGAGGGCCTTCTCCTGGTCGCTCACGACGATGGGCACGTGCGTCAGTTTCTCGATCATGGTCTGCCTCTGCAAGGCTGTATGACGCTCTGGTTATTTAACTTTTGGATTATATTCCACCGCGCGCGGCTCGCGGCCTATGCCGGACCGTCAGCTCCCTGCCTTCTTCTGAACCCGAGACGGAGGGCTCCCAGGCCCTCCTTCCTCCATTTGTGGCATTCCGACGCTCGCTCTCGAAGGATCGATCCGGAAGTCCGCGGGGGTTCGAAATGCGATCCCCTGACTTCGGCACGCCTGCGCGAGCTGCGCGAGGAAGGGCGCCATGGTATCCGGGTCTGTGATTCGGAGGAGTTGCGGCGCCAGGTCCGACGATCGGAGCCGCGCGAGCATCGCCTCGCGGACCCCCCATCGCGCATCGAGGGACCGCGTGAACACTTTCTTGACACCAACGTCCGCAAAGTTCTCCGCGATTCGCTCGGGCGTCCAATCTCCGGTCGGCGGGTACGCGGGGGCGAAGCCGACGAACGTGGTCAGCCCGGCGTCGGAAAGCGCTCGGAGGCACCGCAACCGAGCGTCGATCGGCGGCGCCCACGGCTCGAGCAAAGACCGCGCGCGGTCGTCCAGGGTGGGTACCGACATCCCGACTTCGATGGACGTGAAGCGTCGGAAGAGATCGATGTCGCGCATCATGAGCGGCGAACGGGAGAGCACCGAGACGGGCCAATCGGCTCGGAGGAGGACCTCCAGCGCATGCCGCGTGATGCGGTACTTCCCCTCGACGAACTGATACGGATCCGTCGCGGTCGAGATCGCGACGAGGCCCCGGGGGAGCTTCCGGACCTCGCGTGCCAGGACCGTCGCGGCGTTCCGTTTTATCATGACGGATGCGCCCCACGCCGCGCGATCCATCCTCATCAGTCGGGGAACAAAGCAGAAGACGCACCCGTGGTAGCAACCAACGTATGGGTTGAAAGAATAGTCGAGCCACGGGAGCGGATCTTTGCGCAGCGCCGAGTCGACGTGGATCTCGCGGATCTCGAACGAATCGTGGGGGCTCGGCACGTATATCCCGAAGAGCTCGTCCACGGACGGGGTGGGAGCTTCGGGACCTATGAGCTTGACCGTGGGAGGTCCGCGAAAGTGCCGGGCGTCGCCTTCGGCCGGGAACGATGCGTGGCGTCGAAGGAAAGGCTATAGCGGTCCCTTCCCGTTACGGGAGTCCCGGCGGGGCCATCCCGCCGCGTTTCCAGGGAGGCGTGAGCGATTGGGCACGGACCGGCGGCATGCCGGCCAGATCACGGCGGCGGTCGTCACGAGCCTCTTCGCCATGGTCCTCGTCTCGAACGTCCTCTGGCCCGGAGCCCCGCCGGCCGCGAGCGAGCAAGCCCGATGGCCCTCCGGAACGAATCCGTTCCCGAGCTTCCCGGCCGGACCGGAACTGCACGTCGTCCCGGTGGGTCCGGACACGAACCTCTCGACGCGCCTCCTGCTCGCATCGCTCCAGGGGCTCGCGAACCGCGTCCGGGCCGAACTCTATCTCGACGTGGACGACGAGGCAGCGAACGCGTCGTCGATGCTCTCGTTCCTCGTTTCGAAATACCATCTCCGGCGCGACAGGATGACGATCGACGCGGCGATCTCCGCCTACCTCCCGAGCGCCGCCGAGATCGTCGTGTACGACCCCGCGAGGCCGGAGTCGATCAACGTCGCGACGATGATCGCGGCGCAGCGGGACGCGGTCCTCGTCGGCCCGGACCTCTCGGAATCGCTCCATGCGCGCACGGGCCTCCCGGTGTTCGACTACGCGACGAGCGACTGGGCTCCCCTCGACCCGGTCGCCGCGACGGACCGCGCGCTCCGTGATCTCTACCCCGGTTCGTCGCCGAGCCTCCTCGCGATCCTGCCGCCGGACCGCTGGGCGATCCGCGACTACCTGATCGCCACGCGGACGTTCGTCTTCTACGAGCCGCAAGGCGCCCTCGCGACGCCGCCCGAGACCGCCGCGACGATGCGCGTCTTGCGCGCGACGCCCCGCAACATCCCGATCCTGGGATGGTTCGACAGCCCGACGCTCACGGAGGAGAACGCGTTCGTCCAGATGGCCTCGGCGGAGGGCAAGTTCGTCGTCGGGGTGCAGGATCTCCCGAACCTCTCCGTCCTCACGGCGTTCGGTCGGAACGACACGCACCGCCAAATTCCGACGTCCGCGCCGTCGACGGCCCTCGAGGACAAGACGTACGTCGTCGTCGCGGTGCCGGATGGGGACAACGTGGACTTCATCTCGGGGCGGATGCGGGAGCTCTGGTCCGAGCCCGCGCGGGGGACGGTGCCGCTCGCCTGGAGCATCGACCCGCTCCTGGTCGATCTCGCGCCGCCGCTGCTCGACTGGTATTACGACACCGCCACGCCGAACGACCGGTTCGTCGCGGCGCCGAGCGGGGCGGGATACCTGTACCCGGACTACACCGGTCCGGGCGACCTGCCGGGATATCTGGCCCTCACGGAGCGCTACATGGCGGCGGCGGACCTGGACGTCGTCTGGCTTCTGAATGCGTTCACGGCCTCGGAGATCCCCTACTCAGACGGGAGCCTCTCTGCGTACGTCCGCGGCGTGCATCCCGAGGGGATCGTCCTGGATTACGACGACCAACCGGGGTCCCGCGACGTCTGGGTGGCGTCGGGCGGAGGCAACGCGTCCCCCGTGATCCGATCGACCCATTTCTGGACGACGGCCGACAACGTGCTCGGCAAGATCGATGCCGCCGCGGCCGCGTGGGGCGACGGGCCGCATTTCCTCTGGCTCACGGTCTACACCTTCCGATTCGATCTCGCGGACGCGGTCGCCCTCGTCGACGTCGACGGTCCCCTCGCTGCTCGGCTAGGCGGGAATCTTGAGATCGTCACACCGACGACGTTCTTCGCGCTCCTCCGGCAGGCGTTCGTCCGCGAGGCGGGAGCCCGGCTCGATGCGGCGTGGGGCGATCCGATTGCGTCGACGCTGTTCGCACCGTCTGTGGACCTCGCCGCGGCGCAGGTGGCCGAGGCACGGGCCGCCGTCGTGGGCGGCGATTCCGAACGCGCGGCCCAACGCGCCTTCATTGCCCTCGAGACGCTCCGGGGGATCGGCGCGAGCGAGGCGCTCCTCCTGTCGTTGATCGTCCTGCTCGCCGCCGGGGCGCTCGCGGCCTTCGCGCAACGCTCGGCGCGGCGGACGGCCCAGGCATCCGATCCGATCGATTTCGGAGCGCTCGTCCTCGTCGCGGCGGCCGTCGCCTTCTTCGTGTTCGCGCTCCGCGAGGCGGTGGAACAGAATTTCTGGACTTATCCGTCGATCCTTCTGGGGATCGCAGTGGCGGGGTTCCATCGTCCGCTTCGGCGCTCCCTCGACCGCGCGTATTCGGGCCGGGCCCCCGTCGTTGCCGCGCTGGCGTGTCTCGTCCTCTCGAGCCTCGCGATCCGCACGACGGCTGCGTTCCCGCTCGCGATGATCGGCACCCTTCTCGCGATCGATTCGTACCTCGTCCGGAAGCCGGCGACGCCCTCGACGCTCCTCGCCGCGCTCGGCTTCGGCACGGCGATCGGATTCTTTGGCGGGTTCGACCTCGTCACGTTCTCCGCGATCGCCGTCCTCCTCGTCGTGCCGCCGCTGTTCCTCCCGGAGGGGGCGCCTCCCGCGGAGACGGCCGCGCGGCCCCACCGAGCGGTCTATCCGGGGATCCTCTTGGCGATGCCGCTGACCGCGTTCGCGCTCACGTCATCGTACGCGCTGAGCCTTCGATTGCAGATTCAGGGAGACCTCCTCCCGTTCACCGCCGCCGCGATGCTCGTCCTCGGTCCGACGCTCGCCATCGTCGGGTCGCGGATTCGGCCCGGCCTCTCGCCGACGACCGCACGCGTGGGCGGCCTCAGCCTCGCGGTCGCGTCCTCGGGGCTCGTGCTCGCCTCGAAGGGCACGCTCCCGACGACGCTCGCGCTCCTCGCCCTGTTCACGAGCCTGTCCTTCGCGGCGCTCGCCGGCCTGCGGGAGTCCGCGGCTCGCGGCGGAGACCCGCGTCACGCCCTGGCGACGGCGATCCTCCTCCTCCCTACGATCGTGCTCTTCTTCCGGCTCCCTCCGATCACGTACTCGCTCACGGTCGTGCCGCTCCCCGAGGCCGTCGAGTACTTCCTGTACACCCCGGCGGCGATCATCGCGGCGACCTCGCTCGTCCTCCTGGCCGCCGGATGGATCCTCACGCGGAAGTCGACGTCCGCAAAGGATTATCCCGGGGAGCCCCATGGTGGAGCGAGTGGGCCATGAGGAAGCTCCCGAAGAAGCGGTTCCTCGAGGTCGCGGGGCAGATCGTCCGGAACAAGCTGGCCCGGGAGGCGATCTACCCGTTCTACTGCTCTTTCAAGCTCACGCGCCGATGCAACTTCACGTGCTCGTTCTGTAACTGCTGGCACGTGAAGAACCGCTGGAAGGACATGCCGACGGAGGACGTCAAGGCGGTCCTCGACAACCTCGGACGGTCGTCCGTGATCGTGTGCAGCTTCGAGGGCGGCGATCCGCTCGTGCGGGACGACATCGAGGAACTCCTGCGCTACCAGTACGAGAAGCCGTGGTACCTCCTCTTCACGACGTCGGAGAGAGACATGCAGCAGCGGTACCCCATGGCGGAGTACGGGAAGTACATCGACTTCCTGCACATCTCGATCGACGAGGGCCACAAGAACCTCGACATGTACGACGAGCTCGAGGAATACACGAAGTGGGGTTCGATCGTCACCGTGCAGATCGTCGTGACGAAGAACGACATCGGGGCCCTCGAGCAGAAGATCAAGCGGTGCCAGGACGCCGGGGTGAAGGCGGTCGTCATGTGCGCCGTCCACCTGAAGAACACGAAGGACCACCTGCCGGACCTGTGGCAGATGAGCCGCGTCGGGATCGAGATGAAGCGGAAGTATCCCGGCGTCATCATCTCGCCGGACGGCTACTTCGACCGAATCACGTGGGACCACGGCTGCGACACGTCGTCGATCATCGTCGACGCGGACGGCTTCCTCTGGTACCCGTGTCGAGTGCTCGAAGAGAAGACGATCAACCTGATCGACTCCGACCTGATGGCGTACCTCGAATCGCCGGACGCCCGGGAGCGGCGACAACGCATGGCGGCGTGCGACATCCAGTGCGCGTGGTACCAGTACTACGCGACGCAGAGCTTCGTGAACCCACGGGAGCTGCTCTCCGCGTGGATGCCGTACTACCGCGACCTCCTGAACGGCGGGAAGCAGCCGACCTTCGGGGCGCCCGCACTCGCGCCGAGGGATCCGCGAGACCTGATCCATGCGCAGATTCTCCAGGAGAGCGCGATGAAGGGCCCCGATCCCGGTGGCCGACCGATGATGGAGCTCCCTGTGGTCGAGCCGCCGCGCATGAGCCCGTGATGCGGTGTCGGCCGCCTCGGCTTAACATGTTAACCAGTCGCGAGGGCGCATCGTGCCTTGGACGTGCGGCTGCTGTGGCGTTCCGGTCCTGGCACGACTAGGAGGACGTGCCGTGGTCGCGCCATCGAGGCAACGGGTGCGGTCGCTAGGACCGTTCGAGCCGGCTTAACATGTTAACCAAAAGGTGACAGGCGTCGGGCCTACGGTTGTTTGGGCTCTCGACGGCCTCGGCTTAACATGTTAACCAAAGGCGAGTACTTTCACTGCTCCCGGCGAAAGGCTATAATATAGCTTCATCCATGGGATGGAGCGTGACGATTGAAGGGTACGAAGGTGAGCGGATCCTCCTCTCCTATGACGTCTCCGGCGCGGCCCGTTCCGCCGCGGCCCAGGTCTGCCAGATCGTGTTCGGCCGGGTGCGGACCTCGGGGGGTCCCGTGCGCCGGCGCTACGTCGAGCGGGGATTCATCCACCGCCCTGGCGTCGTGTGGATCGGGCAGTCCGTCCTCGTCCTCCCGCCGCCCGACGCTGCGGAGCTCGCGGACCGCCTTCGACGGCTCGGCGTACGGGTGGCCACCGGGCCCGTTGGGATTGCCCGGTCAACGCTGGAGGCGTTTCGCCGTCGGAACTCCGTCGGCTTAACATGTTAACCAGCGCGGGCCTGCGTCCCGCATTGAGAAAATTCAGATATAGGCGCACCTCCCATGCGCCGACGATGGGATGCACCGTCGGGATGGGCGTGACGCCGCATGATCGATTCCGTTGAGGCCGTCCTCCGGCTCCTGCTCGTCTTCGCCCTGGCGTTCGCGGTCGGCCTCGAGCGGCAGGTGCGCCGCAAGCCGGTCGGGTTCGGCACGTTCATCTTCGTCTCGACGGGCGCCGCGACGTTGACGCTTCTCGCGATCACCCTCGAAGAAGAGAACCCGCTACCGCTCCTCGGCGGCGTGATCACGGGGATAGGCTTCCTCGGCGCGGGCGCGTTGATCCGAAGCAACGATCGGGTGTTCGGCTTCACGACGGCGGCGCTCGTGTGGGCCATGGCCGCCCTCGGCGTTGCGGCCGGGGCGGGGCTGTACCTCCTCGTCGCGGTCGACTACGGGATCGTCTGGGCGGTCGTCGTGACGGACCGGGTCCTCGAGGGTAGAGGATTCGGCTCGCACGCGAAGGTCGTGCGCATCACAGTGGCCAACCCTGTCACCCCGGAGGAACTGGACGCCCTCTTGCCGAGCGGGCCGACGCACTTCGAGCGTGTCCATGTGGACAAGGAAGCCCACCGGGTCAACGTCACCGCCCAAGTCCGGATCCGACCCGCGGACGTCCCGAGCCTCCTCGAGTCGCTGCGGTCGAACGACAAGGTCCGCTCGTTCGAGCTCGAGTAGGCCTACGTGGTCGAGTGCGATTCGAAGAAGTCGCTGTACGAGGACGCCATGAGGTCCTCGTCGCCGATCTGGAAGTACCGACGCAAGGCCTCGAGGTGCTGGACGCCCGCCTCCCGCTCCGATTCATCCGCGAGGACCTTCTCGAACTCGATGAACCTCCCGAGACCTCCGACCGTATCGAGGTGGATCTGGACGCCCTGGAAGCGGAAGATCTCTCGCGTCTTGCGGACCTCCACCTTGACGGAGAGGATGCGCGCGAGGATCTCACGGACCGTCGCGGCGTCGGGAATCGGGGCGAGCAGCACGCGGCTCTCCTTCACGCCGCCGACGTCGGGCCGTTCGTAGTACACGAGCTGGCCCTCCGTCGCGCCGGCGACGGAGCGGAGCTTCAGGCGCCGATCGCCGAGCGAGAAGTACGTGTCGACCTGTCGGAAGGTCCCGACGCGCTCCGCGCCCGCCAACAGGGCGCGCGCCTTCCCGAGGTCCTCGTACCGCGCCTTCAGCTCGACGAGATGTTTCGCGCCGGCGTCCATGAGGGGCGAGACGATGCGGATGACAAGAACGTTGGCGTGGCTCAGGCCGACGGCTCGACCGCGGATTCGTCCGGGATCGGGGTCCGCGTCGTGGGCGAGTGCCTGGACGTCGGGAGGGTCGCGAGGCGTTTCGCGGCGTCGAGGTGGCCTTTGGGCTGCGCGACCGCTTCCGTCAGGTGGTCGCGGTGGGCCGTCAGGCTCCGCTTCGCCGCGCGGAACGCACGCGCGTCGGCGAGGGTCGGGTTGGCGGCCGCTGCCTTCAGACTCCGCGCGATCACGATCGTCCGAAGGACGAAGACCGCGATCGCGGCGGGAATCACGAGCCACAACAGGTCCACGGTATCACGCGTCCCGAGAAGGGACAGTATCTTCCTGTGCCGCGTGCTATAAAAGGTTCCCGTTCAAACTATTCACACATGCAAGCGTGCGAGACGAACACACGCACGGGGCCCGTTTTTCTCCGAGGAGACGTGTGCAGGCGTGGCAACCGGAAAGAAGGGTGTAGCTTACGCGCGGACGACCATCCAGACGAACAGGACGACGAAGGCAACGCCGAGGCCCGCGCCGGCCGCGAGGACCAGCCGCGCCAGCCGTTCGATCTGGGCGCGGGTCGTCCGGAGATCCGCATCGTCACGGATCTCGGAGGCCTCGATCCGACGGATGCGAGACAGCAAGGCCGCGTCCAATGTCCCGAAGACCGCGAGGAGGCCCACGAGGATGGCGAGGCTCGACCCGAACACGAACTGTGCGGCGACGAGCCCGGCGGCCAGGAACAGCACGTAGAGGGGTGCCGTCCACCGGATGTAGGAGCGGAGTTGCTCGAGCCGGACGTGCACTAGCCGGACGTCTTGCTCGGTCGACGCGGTGCTCCCTCTCGGCCCCGCACGCGATGGGCCCGGCGCCTACATATCCTTTGAGGGCACGTCCGCCTCGTGCCGCCGTCGGGCGTGCGGCCTCGCGGCCCGGAGGGGCGCGTCGAAGCGTTCGACCGACTTCATCTCGATCTCGAGTCCTTTGCGACGGCCGTCGACGGCATTGGCGAGCGACGCCTTGTAGCCCCGGAGGGAATCGCGGGCCCGTTCGATCGAACCGTCGCGGGCCCGTCGTGCAGCGTCGAGGGATTCCCGGTGCCGATCGAGCGCTTTCTTCGCCTCCGCCAGGGCGCGAACGGCCGGGGCGTTCGGATCGCGGCGGGTGGGCCGACGGCGCGTGCTCGTCACGATCTCGCGACGGGCTCGCGAGGGGCTTCCGTCGTATTGAAGGCATCGCCGCATCCCGATGTGCGGGCCATTCGACGGGTTCGGCCGGTTCCCGCGAATCCTACCGCTGAACAGAGGTAGATTCTCCCGAGGGCCCCGGACGACTGCGATGGCCCTACGCGTACGCCGTGATGCGTCGCTGCGTCCGGAGGTACGCGCGCAAGGCGCTCGCCCGCCACCAGTTCGCCATCGGAAGGCGCAGCCTCCGGGAGAGTTCGCTCTCCGCCTCGGACAGGCTCGGGAACCGCATCGCCTTCTTCGCGAGGGCCGCGCGGGCGAGCTCCCGGTACCGCCAGACGCCGAGCGGCACCCAGTCCTCGTAGACCTCCATGAACACGATGGCCCCGGCCTGACGCCGGCGCGAGGCGAGGTGCTCCAAGACCGGGAGGCGCGTCGCATGGTAGGCGCCCGCGATCTGGTCCGGATACGTCGTGCGGCCGTTCGCGAACTCGTGGTCGTGGGCCGGCGTCGGGTCGGCCGCGAGGTTCCACGCTTCGAGGCCCTCGAACATGAAGGCTTGCGGGAACAGCAGGACCGCCACGTTGTTCGCGAGGCCGCTTGCGCTGTACACCTCGTACTCGTCGATCCACGGATTCGAGCGGACCTCGACGAGGAGGGCCTTCGCGAGGATGTCGTCCACGGCGGTGATCGACCACTCCGTAGGGACGAGCCGGCGTCGCTCCTTCGTGCCGAGGAGGCCGACGGAGAAGGTCCGCGTGATCTGGCTCTGCGTGACCCCGTGATCGTACAGGTCGGCCACGGCCTCGCCCGCTCGGACGTCCGTGTCGGAGACGAGGTCGTCGACCCGCCGCGGGACGGACGGGTTCGAGGCGAGGTCGACCTTCGCGAGGTCCGCGCTCGGACCGCTCGGCGGCGCGCGGGCGGAGAACGGGCTCACGAGGGACGGCTTCTTCGTGAACCACATCTCCGTGTCGATCGGCTTCGCGGCCATCGCGGCCTCCTGCACGGTCGAGAGGATCGAATCCGGCGCCCGTGCCTCCGAGACGCGCCGCGGCGCCTTGCCGCGGACGAGGGACAGGCGGAACCGCAGGATCTCCGCGAGGTCGTACGCCAGCCAGGATTCCGAGGCGTCGAGGATCGAGGTGTCCTCGTCCCGCACGGGAGGGACGAGCGGCCCGACGAGGACCTTCGGGTAGCCCCACGAGCCGACGAACGCGCTCGGCGGGGAGGCGCCGAAGAGATTCGTCGTCCGCAGGTCGCGGCGATCCTCGAACCACCGGCGGACGCGGCCGAGGTGCGGACAGATCGCGAGGCGGCACCGCTTGATGTCCCCTTGGCAGACGCGGCACGCGACCTCTCGTTGGACTTCGGCGAAGGTCTCCCGGATGCCGTCCTCCCCCGGCGAGAATCCGGTGGAGGACGACGGGGTCATGGTCAGGCGGAGGAAGCGGGGGCGGCCGTGGCGGGAGGAGCGGGTTTCGGAGGGGGCGCCGGGGCGACCGGCCGGTCTTCGGGGATCACTTCCTCCCAGCGCGCGTAGCACAGCGGGCACACATGGATGATGCTCCCCGCCGCGTTGCACGGCTGGGCGCCGTCGTTCGGGCAGTGGTGCTCCTTCGCCATCTCTATCCCTCCGATGGACCCGCTCCACTTATGCCTTTCGGGCTCATGTCGAATCCGTAGAGCCGGTCGCGGTTCGCCTCCAGTTGGTCGACCGCTTTTCCCGTGAATTCCGCGGCGGTCATGACGGCGACGTCGTGCTCCTCGCCCGCCTGGAAGACGGGCGCCATGCGGGCCCGCCACTCCCGGTCGCGGAGGATGTGGTGATCCAGGATCAGCGTGCGCACGTTCGTGGTGCGCAGGATCCGCGAGAGATGGGAGAGGGACCGTTTCGTGTGCTGCTCCGGATAGTTCTCCGGCATGTGGGTCATCGGTCCATCGACGTAGAGGACCGTGGGCTGCGCGTCGATCAGGAACGCGAGGTGCTCCTTCAGCGGCGGACCGAGGACGTCCGCGGTGTGGACGAACACATCGTTGCCGCGGGAGATCCGCGTCATGACGACGTATCCGAGTTCGTCGTTGTATCCGTGCGGCAGGGCCGGCGAGAAGAGGAGCTCCGTCTCGCCGAAGTCCGTCTGGTTGCCGTCCGCCACTTGGACGGCCTTCGGATATTTCTTCAGCTTGCGGACGAACGCGCCGGCCCGTTCGCGCTGACTTCGGTTGATGTGGAACTTCCCGTCCTTCAGGAACGCGATCTTGTTGCGGTAGATCGAAGGCGCGGCCGGGTTGTGATGATCAAAGTGGTAGTGCGAGACCGTGAGGATGTCCGCGCGCTTCGCCGCCTCGCGGATCCCCTGCCAGAGTTCTTTCTGTCTCGCCCGTTCGACGTCATGCGGCGGCAGATCGTAGCGGTACGGACCGAGACGGACGCTCGGATCGAGGAGGATCGTGACGTCGGGCGTCTCGACGAGGGTCGCCATCGAGCGCGCGCCGAGGCTGTCCGCCGCGAGCGGCGTGATCTTCATGGGAACACCGCGTCGGCCCACACCTGCCGCTTCACCTTCTGAAAGCCGAGGGTCGGGAACAGGGCGAGGGACGCCCGGTTGTCTGCATAGGCGTGGAGGGTTGGGACCTTGCCGAGGCGAAGGAGCTCCCGGGAGACCGCGGCGACGACGGCTCGCGCGAGTCCTTGCCTCCGGCGCCCCTCGACGACGTGGACCATCCCGATGTTGGCCGCGCGATTCGTGACGAGGTGGGTGAGGGCCCACGCGACCGGCTCGCGGCCCTCGTAGATCGCGGCGGTAGGCCCCTCCTCGATCCGCCGCCGCACGTACGGTTCCGCGGGCCAGTCCGGCTGCCAGAGCTTTGCGACGCGACCCGCCCACTCCGGATCGAGCGGCCGCACGCGGTCGTCGGGTCGGTCGACAAAGTCCTTCCGGTCGAGATCGAAGAGCCAAGCGGTCCGCGGGCGGAACTCCGTCGCCCGAGCCTCTACGATCGGGAGGGAAAACTCCTCCGTCAGGTGAACGATCGTGAATCCCGACGGCACGCGCTCGCCGAGCGCGCCGGCGGCCGGCGCGTCGAGGGCGTGGAGGGCCACGAAATTCGCGCCGCCGGGACTGCCCATTCGGTGGACCGCGATGAGCCCGCGCGGAGGGGACCCGTGCACGCATACCTCGTAGCCGGGCTGTTGGAACGCGCGATCCCACACGACGGCGTTGCCGATCGGATCGGAGTCGAGTAAGGCCCGTGCGGCGTCGAAATCGAAGGTGGGAGCGGCGGTCGTGAGTTGGGCGAACGGCCCGGGGCACAAAAGGTTTGTCGGCCTCATCGCCGCTCAGACGCGACGCGCAGCTCGGATTTCCTCCTCGATCCCGCGTGCTGTCGCCTCGGGGTCCGATGATTCGTAAATCGCCCGGCCGACGATCACCGCATCCGCGCCGGCCGCGATCGCGGCGGAGGCGCTGCCGCCCTGTGCGCCGACCCCGGGCGCGAGGATCAGCTTCGTGCCGACGATCCCGCGCAGCGTCCGCACGCGATCCGGCCGAGTGGCCGGCGCGATGATCCCCGCGGCTCCCGCGCGGACCGCGATTCGCGCGAACTCCTCCGCGAACTTCGCCGTGTACTCCTGACCGCCCGGATGGCTCAATTCGGTGACGACGAACACGTCCGCGCGGCCCGCGGCCTCGACGCACGCCCGCACGGAGTCTTCGCCCGCGAAGCCGTGGCAGATCACCCCGGACGCACCGGCGGCCACGGCCCGTTCGACGACGAGGCGGCTGATGTTCGGGATGTCCGCGACCTTGAAGTCGCACACGACGTTCGCGAGCGTTGCGAGGTCCTTCACGATCCCGAGGCCGGCCGTGAGGACGAGGGGCCAGCCGATCTTGAGGGCGTCGACGCGGTCCCGGACGGCCCGCGCAATCGACTGCGCCCGCGCGCCGTCGGCCACGTCGAGCGCCACGATCAGCCGGCGTTCGACCCGCATCGGGGCCGGCAGGAGCGGGACGGGCAAAAAGGTTCTCCCGCGGTCGGATTCACGGCGGACCTTTTAAGTAACCCAAGCAGAATCGGACGCCGTCGCGCGATGGCCGAGGTCCAGCGGATCAAGACGAAGATCTGCCTCGTCGGCGAGGCGGCGGTCGGCAAGACCTCCCTCATCCGGCGGTTCGTCCAAGACGAGTTCGACGATCGGTACATCACGACGCTCGGCGCGAAGGTCTCGAAGCGCGAGATGACGTTCGACCTCCCGGACCGCGGATCGAAGCTCCAGATGGACATGACCGTCTGGGACATCATGGGCGAGAAAGGCTTCCGGGACCTCCTGAAAGAGGCGTTCTTCCACGGCGCGAAGGGCGTCCTCGCGGTGTGCGACCTCACCCGGTACTCGACGCTCAAGGAGCTCGACGACTGGGTGCAAAGCGTCTACAACGTCGTCGGCGAGATCCCGGTCGTGTACGCGATCAACAAGATCGACCTGAAGGACGAGGTCATGATCCTGTACGGCGACAAGGAGATCGAGCAGGCCGTGCGCGCGTTCGAGGCGCCGTTCTTCTACACGTCCGCGAAGACGGGCGAGAACGTCGAGCTCGTCTTCAAGCGCCTCGGGACGATGGTCCTCCACAAAGACGGGATTCCGGTCGTCGCGTGAGTTCACCTCGAAGAAACGGGGCGAGAAGCGTTAAGTAGACAGCGGCGGACTGCGTTGCCATACCAGGACGAGGGCGCCGGATGACCACCCAACGCACGCTGAAGTCGAAGATCTGCCTGGTCGGCGACAAGTCCGTCGGCAAGACGTCGTTGATCCGACGTTGCGTGTTGAACATGTTCGACGAGCACTACCTGACGACGATCGGCACGCACGTCTCGAAGAAGGAGGTACACGTCCTGCTGCCGGAACAGGACATCCTCGTCGACATCGACATGACGATTTGGGACATCATGGGCGAGAAAGGGTTCCGGGAGCTCTTGAAGGACGCCTACTTCTATGGGGCGAACGGGATCCTGGCGGTCGCCGACTTCACGCGGCGTCGGACGCTCGACAACCTCGACGACTGGATCGACGGCGTCGAGAAGGTCGTCGGAAGCGTGCCGATTCTGCTCGCGGTCAACAAGGCGGATCTCGCGACGAGTTCGCAGTACACGGAGCGGGACGTCGGGCAATTCGCGAAGGCGTACGAGTCGGAGTACATCCTCACGTCCGCCAAGACGGGACAGAACGTCGAGGATGCCTTCCGCCGCCTCGGCGCCTTTGTCGCGGAGCATCAATTGCAGCTCGTCTAGGCCCGCGTTCCGTGGGCTTGTGCCTTCGAACCCCCGGTGACGCCCTCAGTCTACGGCGCGAAGACCTCGGTTTCATCGAGTCGTGCAGACCCGAACGCGCATCGAACGCAATAATTAAGTACGCTCGGCCAGATGGTCGCTTCCCCTGGGCCGGCGCCCGCGCGGCGGGCGACAGGGAGGGGTCTCGGGCCGGGAGAAGGGGAGAACCCGATCGGAAAGCTCATGCCCGCAGGACCAACGAACACAGTAGCGAGAGCGTCTGCTCTCCTCGTCGTCCTTCTTTGGGGCTCCGTCGCCGTCGTGTCGCTGTCGGGCCCGCGCTCGGTCGCCGCCGAATTGCCCGTCATCATCCCGGGGAACGACGCGTCGCGAACGCTGCGCTGGGGAATGAACACGAGCGAAGGCTTGACCCTCCAGGACATCGCACTGGATTCGGGGACCGCCGAACTTCCGTGGACGTACGCGAACATCTCATGGGCCGATGGACCGGCGTTCGAGCGGAACGGGACGCAGGAATCGAACCTGACGTTCACGTCGGACGGAGTCGAGCTCGCGGCCAACCTGAGCAACCACATCACGAACGGACATTTCGCCACGGACGCGAACTGGTCCTTCGCCAACGGCAAGGGCGAAGTCGTCACCGGGTGGGACGACGCCGCTCGCAATGCCGAATACCGTTCAGTCTCTGCCTCGACCGAGAGTCTCTGGAACGGCATGAATTCAACGGTCGGGTGGAGATTCGACGCTTCGCCGAACATCACCGCGGGGTTCCACGTTAATACGACGAACCCTCCCGAGGGGATCGGCACGATCGAGATCGACGTCTCGTCCGTGTTCGATGCCGATTCCCATTACGTCGGGATCCAGCGGATGGCCCCCGTCGACTGGTCCGGGTCGGATCGGCTCGTGCTTTGGGTGGACCTGAACAACTCCGATGCCGTGACGTTCCAAATCACCGCCATCAACTCGAGCAACGCCTTCGTCCATACAAGTCCCCAGGCCCTCGCGACGGGTCCGCAACGGGTCGCCGCCGATCTCCTCGAGCTAGGGTCCCGCAGTGACCGATCGTCCCTATCGGCGCTGACATTGCGTTTCGACGGGGTGTTCACGCCGCCAATGTACGTGCTCGTCGACGACGCGCGCGTGGGCCTCACGAAGGCGTTTCAGGACTCGGCGGCGATCTCCCAGTCGTTCGTGACGACGACGTCGACCACGCCGACCCTCGGCAGTGCGGTCCTCGCGTGGAACTGGACAGCCACCAACGTGACAAACGTTTCGGACCTCAAGTTCGAGGTGAACGTGTCGGGCCCACTCGGAACGTTCGTCCAAACGCTGCCGATTTCCGCCACCGTCCCATGGCAGCGTGCTTCTGCGGACGTCTCCTCGATCCTCTGGTTGCCGGACTCCTATGAAGTGCGTTTCGAGGTCCATGTCGCGGCGAACACCACCGGTCCGATCAACGCGACCGTCCGCATCGACGACGTGAGCTTACTCATCCCAAACCGCCACGATGCCGCGTACGTTTCGGCTGTGCTCCCGCTCGGCCTGCAGTCGGAATTCCTGAGCCTCGCTTGGGGAGCCACGAGACCGGCTTCTACATCGATCGTGTTTGGCGTTCGGTCCGGCAACACGTCCAACCCGGACGACGGCAACTGGACCGACTGGCAGCTGTGGACGGTCGCCGGCTCCTACCGCCCTGCGGCGGGAGGCGCATCCCGCGTCCAGTTCCGCGCCGATCTCAACACGACGAACGCGAGCGCTTCCCCGACCCTCCGCAGCCTGCTGTTCGAGACGCGCCATCGGGCGTCGCAAGGGTCCATCGTCTCCGATCCGTACACTGCCGCAACGGATTTCCTCCGGTGGCGGACAATCAAAATCATTTCGTCGGCCGCCCCTCAGACGTCCATCCGGTTTTACGTCGGAGGCCTTGCGGACTGGACCGAAGTCTCCTCCGGCGCCAACCTTTCCGCGTATGTGGGTCGCACCATCCAGTGGCGCGCGGAGCTCAACACGTCGAACGGACTCGTGACGCCGTCCCTCATCCGAGTCGACCTCATCTACGAATACCTCGGCCAAGCCGTGCGGGTGGCGATTTCGCCCGGAGGGCCGCTGACTGTCACGTCGGACGACACGATTCAGTTCCACGCGTTTGCGCTCGATGCGGGGTCGCACGCGGACCCTTCGGCAGAATTCACATGGTCGACGACGGACCGAGACGGCCAGGTCGTCGACGGCGAGTATCGAGCCGGCCAGTTAGGCACCTGGAATGTGACGGCCACGCTTGTGGGCCGCGGGCTCACGGCCCGGGTTCAGGTGCATGTGGTCGCCGCCCCTTCGTTGCTCCTCGCGCAACTGGGACCATTAGCCCTCGTCCTAGCGCTCGCGGGGGGTGGTGTCTACGTCGGGTACACGGTCGTCGTCCGCAGGATGTTCGCGATTGACGACGTCTTCCTGATTTCGAGGGATGGACGGCTCATGCTGCACAACACGCGGCGCATGCGGGCGGACCGGGACGAGGATATCCTCTCCGCGATGCTCACGGCGATCCTCACCTTCCTCCGCGACTTCGATCCGGAAGAAGACGGCCAGTTGCGGCGCTTCGACATCGGAGGCAAGACGGCCCTCCTCGAACGCGGGGCCCACGCCTACCTCGCCGCCGTCTACTCCGGTCGCGTGCCCCGCTGGGCCGGGAAGGATCTCCGGCGGTTCATGTCGCACCTGGAGGCCCGGTTCGGTGAGACGTTCGCCCATTGGACCGGCTCCCCGCAGGACCTCCAAGGCCTGAAGAAGTTCTCAGAGCGGTTTGTCTCGCGCGTGCGGTATCGGCCGGGCCGCGGTGCGCGAAAGCCCGCCAGTTAGTCATCGCGGGAAGAGGACCAGGTAGAACAGGACCGCGAAGCCGAACAGCGTGAAGGCGGTCGAGATCAGCCAGAAGTTCCGGAGGAGCTTCGCCCGACGCGTCGGATCGTCCCAAGTCGCGGCGAACCGGTCGATCACACCGCCTCCAACATCGTGCGGAGCATGAAGGTGTCCGGTCGTCTCGTTGCCGGGTGAAGGGCCTCCCTGGGCCGGCTCGACGTCCCGCCGGCTCCGGGGAAGACTTCGCTCCGGCGGTTCCATCACCGATACCTTTAAGATGACCCGGGGCAACCGACGACCGCCCTTGGTGCGGGAGGGGCTCGGGTTCGCCAAGGACGGGGCTCTGTGGAGCCCGCCGGAGCTACCCTCCCATGCACGCACGGTCACGCCGCCTGCCCGAAGCGCTCGTCCTGCTTCTGGCCCTTGTCGTCCTCCTTCCGGGCGCGTCGGCGGAGCCCGTCCTGACCGATCAGAGCGGTGCCACGCGAGTCACATGGGACTTCTCATCGACGGCGGACTACAACGTCACGGACGTGGCGCTGGCGCCCGGCACCGCGACGCTCGCCCAGGTGTCGCTCTGGCGGAACTACACGAGCGACGCCGAGTTCTTGGCCTCCCAGGACTCGGCCACGAACGTCAGCGTGGGCTCGGGTCTTCGGCTTGTCAACCAAGCGGCGAACTTGATCCAAGACGGGACGTTCGATCAGACGACGGGCCCGTGGACGTTCGTCAACGGGACCGCGGGGCAGGTGTTGTCCGCGAGGGACCCTGGGGGAAACGCTCGCTTGTGGCACCTGACGCCGAGGGTCCAGTTTGACTCGATGGACGATGTGTTCGGTACGAACAATTGGGCGGCCGTCTCATACGGGAGAAGCACCAGCTCCCTTAGCCAATCGACCTCCGTCCGCGTCGAAGGCAGCGGCTCGCTGAGAGACGACCTGGTGATCGCACAGCAAGGGGGTACGAACCCGATCGGCGCGATCCGCGACGATCCGGGGACGTGGAACTGGAGCGCGTACAACCGTCTCGGGGTCTGGATTAACGTGAATGCGAGCGGCATCGCGGCGTCCATCCTCCTCGACAACCCGGGAGGCTGGAACTGGGTCAGTTGGATTCCCCAGTCCCTCACGCCGGGATGGCGGAGGTACGTCTTCGACATTTCTCCCGGCTACGGGACGAACAACCAAATCGACGCGGTCCAGGTCGGTTTCCTCGGAAATGTGGGCCCGTACCGGGCGTACGTCGACGATCTCGTCTTGTTCAACTACACGGCCTTCGACGAGACCGGGAACGTCACCCAGACATTCATCAAGCCAAGCCCGACGGGCGGGACGCCGGGGACCCTTAGCCTCGGATTCGATGTGGTCGCGAGCCCGTCGGTCGACGTGGTGGCCTACTTCCGGGTGAGCGTAGGCGGCGTTAATTGGAGCGAGTCCCCGATCCCGTCCGGAACCCGAACCTTGACCCTCGACCTCAGCGCGGACCCCGCCCTTCGGGGCAGCGGTTCCTTCAACCTCACGTTCTCGTTGGAGTTGATCTCCATCGGGGCGGGAGAGGCATCGATGTCCCTGCGGATCGACAACGTCAGGCTGACCGCACGGGAGTACGATGACGGGTCCTTTACCGGCCTTCCGATCGACGTCGGATCCGCCGCGATTTGGGCGAGTGCGGTCGTTCAGGCGACGGCGGACCCCCCCGCGACATCCGTCGCGG